>NZ_JBKJFM010000448.1:0-245 GCF_046614825.1 Streptomyces nanhaiensis | reverse complement strand
GCGGCCACCCCTGGCGCCATCCATGTCCGCGACTCTAAGGACATACAGGGCCCGCAGCTCGCCTTCGCGCCTGCCGCATGGGCCGACTTCCTGTCGCGCACGGCAGGCCGCTGACCCCAACAGCCCGTCCTGGAACTTTTCCTCCTCCGAATCTGCCTTCTTCCTCCGCTTCGGAGACGCATTCCTCTGCTTCGGCAGATGCAGCCCGTTTTCCTGCTCCTGCTTGTAGCGGGTGTGGTTGAGGA
>NZ_JBKJFM010000447.1:0-245 GCF_046614825.1 Streptomyces nanhaiensis | reverse complement strand
CCGACCGCGCCGAGCAGCGAGACGAGCAGCAGCAGGGCCGGGAAGATCGACAGCACGCCGTAGTACGTGAGGGTCGCCGCCCGGTCCGGGATCTCGTCGTCGAGGAACTCCTTGGCCACGCCCCGCGTACGGGCCCCGCGGCCCGCGCGTCACAGGATGCGGGTGAGCCGCTTCCCCACGCCCGGTTCGGCCAGTTCGCCCCGGACGGCCACCGGGACCTTCACCTGGCCCGGCCCGCTGCCGAC
>NZ_JBKJFM010000446.1:0-245 GCF_046614825.1 Streptomyces nanhaiensis | reverse complement strand
CATCGGCGCCGGGGTGGTCCTGCTGGTGACCGTCCTCAGCCTGCCGCCGCTGTGGCGGATGATGCGCCCGGACGGACTGCGCACGGAGTGACCGCCCGCGCGCGGCACCGGGCGCGAGCCCGCCGCGTATCGGAGGACCGGGGGAGAGAGCGTCAGCGGCGCAGGTCCCGCAGGCGCTTGCCGCGCTCCGCCTTCGCCTCGACACCGCCGAAGACCGCCGCGCCGCGAACCACGACCACCGGGGC
>NZ_JBKJFM010000445.1:0-246 GCF_046614825.1 Streptomyces nanhaiensis | reverse complement strand
CAGCGGGCGCCGCGTCCCCAGCAGGCACAGCGCCAGATTCATCAGCCGCTCGGCCTTGGCAATGGCCATCGACGCCCTCTCTCGTACTTGTCCCGACCGTCGACCGTACCGCTCCGGACGGGCCCGGGCCGGTGTTCCACCTGTCTCAGACGGAGACCAGATCGCAGACGAAGATGAGCGTCTCGCCCGGCTTGATCCGGCCGCCGGCGCCCCGGTCGCCGTACGCCATGTGGGGCGGGATGATCA
>NZ_JBKJFM010000444.1:0-246 GCF_046614825.1 Streptomyces nanhaiensis | reverse complement strand
GTGCACCCCGCAAGGACGCGTCCTGCTGGAGTGCCGCGGCGTCGAGGCCGTCCACGCCCCCGGCCTCGAGGCGAAGTTCCGTCCCGCGTCCGGATGAGCGCGTGAGCGCACGACCCGGACGGCCGGCTTCCCGCCCGCCCCAGAACCCACCACTGAGCGGAAGACACGGAGAGAAATGTCGCGTTCACCTCACCGGGACGAGCCGGTGGCCATCGTCGGCATGGCCTGCCTGCTCCCGGGCGCACA
>NZ_JBKJFM010000443.1:0-246 GCF_046614825.1 Streptomyces nanhaiensis | reverse complement strand
AGGACGGGCCGGACGGCACGCCCTGACGGACGGCAGATGCGAGCGGGCCCCGGGAAACCGGGGCCCTTCGTCATGCCCAGGGCTGCGACCTGCGCATCCATAAAGGTGATTCATAAAGGTTCGACCTAGCGAATCATAGAGAAAACCTCTTATGGCGTGGCAGGATGCCGCCATGCACACCGACCCGCCCCCGATGCCCACCCGCGCCATCATCTACTGCCGCATCAGCCGCGACCGCGAGGGCGC
>NZ_JBKJFM010000442.1:0-247 GCF_046614825.1 Streptomyces nanhaiensis | reverse complement strand
AGTTCGGCTACTCCTGCCAGGTCGTCCGCGTCGTCCAGCACGTCTCCGGGGTCGAGTACCCCACCTACCCCGCCCCGGCGGTCTGACCCCGGCGGTCTGACCCCGGCGGTCCGGCCTCCGGGTCCCGGCGGACGGGTCCGGCCCTGGCAACCGTTTGTCGACCCTCTTCTCCTCGGTCCTCTCTATTGACCTCTCTGTGGTGCCCTCTTAGCGTGGCAAGCGCTTTCCATCCTTCATGCCGAAAGCC
>NZ_JBKJFM010000441.1:0-247 GCF_046614825.1 Streptomyces nanhaiensis | reverse complement strand
CCTCCCCGGCGGTGGGCTCCGCCAAGCGCCACCAGGCCGAGCAGCAGCAGCTGGTCAACGAGGTCTTCGACCTCTGAGGCCGGCCCGGAGGCCGAGGGCGGCCCGCCGCCGTCCGCAGACCCCGTGGTACCGACGCACACCATCCGGACCGGACAGGGAGATGTCCATGTACTTCACCGACCGCGGTATCGAGGAGCTGGCGCAGCGGCGCGGCGAGGAGGAGGTCACCTTCGAGTGGCTCTCCGAG
>NZ_JBKJFM010000440.1:0-248 GCF_046614825.1 Streptomyces nanhaiensis | reverse complement strand
CACCGCGGTCGTGCAGGGGGTCGGCTACCCCGACTACACGACGCGCTACCAGACGAGCACCAACAGGTGCTGACCTGACGCCCGCGCCGTGACGGGCGGCCGGGCCACCGCACCTCCCGGCCCCCGCGGAACGCGTCAGCGCGGCGAACGCAGCTTCGCGTCCACGAGTTCGGCCTGGTCGCACGCCTCGAGCCGGCGCCACGTGGACAGGGAGCGGTGGAAGTAGCGCCTGGCGGTCTGCTCCCGGC
>NZ_JBKJFM010000439.1:0-248 GCF_046614825.1 Streptomyces nanhaiensis | reverse complement strand
AAGAACACCGTCCTCAAGCAGTCCCCGAGGGCCTACGAGGGCTTCGACCCCAAGAAGGACAAGATCACGCTGACCGTCTCCACCGGCCACCCGGCGGACTGACCGCGGCGGACACGCGCGAGGGGCCGGGGCCGCTCCTCAGCGGCAGGGACCGCTCAGAGGTAGGGGCCGCCGGAGCGGATCTGGCCGCCGCGCCCGTCGCCCTCCTCGTCGGGCAGCACGCCCGCCGGAAGCGCGCGGCGCATCTG
>NZ_JBKJFM010000043.1:0-37600 GCF_046614825.1 Streptomyces nanhaiensis | reverse complement strand
CCCGCCATCTCCCGCCACGGCACGCCCTCCCGGCGCCGGGCGCCGCGCCCAGCTCCCGGGCGAGCGCCCCCGGCAGCACGGCGCGCAGTTCGCCGCCGAGCGTCGCCATGCCCGCCGCCCCCACGCACACGGTGTCGATCCGGGGCCGGGAGGAGCCGGCCCCGGCGGCGTCCGGCTCGGCGGCGGCCAGCAGGGAACGGGCCCGGGGCAGCACCAGCTCCAGCAGATGGGCCGCGTCGATGCCCGCCGGGCCGGTGCGCACCGGACGGCTGGACGAGGCGGTGCCCACCGGGTCCGGGGCCGCCGTGCGGTCGGCGGCGCCGGCCCGGGCCAGGGCGAGGCGCAGTCCGGATCCGCCCGAGTCGACCCCCAGGACCCAGGGGGCCGGGCGGCCCGTCACGGCAGGCGCCAGTCGACCGGCTCCCCGCCCTGCCGCACCAGCAGCTCGTTGGCCCGGCTGAACGGGCGCGAACCGAAGAAGCCGCGGTCCGCCGACATGGGGGAGGGGTGGGCCGACTCCACCGCCGGGTACGCCTCCAGCAGCGGCCGCAGGTTCCGCGCGTCCCGGCCCCACAGGATGGCCACCAGCGGCTTGCCGCGCGCCGCCAGGGCCCTGATCGCCTGCTCGGTGACCTCCTCCCAGCCCTTGCCGCGGTGCGCCGCGGGCCGGCGCGGCGCGGTGGTCAGCGCCCTGTTGAGGAGCAGGACGCCCTGCTTCGTCCAGGGGGTGAGGTCGCCGCTGGAGGGCCGGGGCGTGCCGAGGTCGCTGTGCATTTCGCGGAAGATGTTCTCCAGGCTGCCGGGCAGCGGGCGCACGTCGGGGGCCACGGAGAAGCTCAGCCCGACGGCGTGACCCGGTGTGGGGTAGGGGTCCTGGCCCACGACGAGGACCCGCACGTCGTCGAAGGGCTGCTGGAAGGCGCGCAGCACGTTCGGCCCGGCGGGCAGATAGGTGCGCCCCGCGGCGATCTCGGCGCGCAGGAAGTCGCCCATCGCGGCGATGCGTCCGGCCACCGGCTCCAGCGCCTTGGCCCAGCCCGGTTCGACGATCTCGTTCAACGGTCGTGCTGCCACGGGCGGTCACTCTACTGGTTCGGCCCGCCGCCGCTCAGCCGGTCACGGCCAACAGCCCGTTCGGCGGCGGCCGTTCGGCCGCCGCCGAACGGGCCGCCGCCGTGCCGGGGCGTCACAGGGCCCAGGCGTACTGGTCGGGCAGGCGCACTGACCCGGCGCCGAGCACCCGTGCGGCGCGCAGCGCCCAGTGCGGGTCGCGCAGCAGTTCCCGGCCCAGGAACACCGCGTCCGCCTCGCCGTTCGCGATCGTCTTCTCGGCCTGCTCCGGTTCGGTGATCAGGCCCACCGCCGCCACCGGCAGCCCCGCCTCGGCCCTGACGCGGGCGGCCAGCGGGATCTGGTAGCCGGGGCCGACGGGGATGCGCGCCCCCGGCACGGCGCCTCCGCTGGAGACGTCGAGCAGGTCCACGCCGCGCCCGCGCAGCAGTGCGGCCAGGCGCACGGTCTCCTCGGGGCTCCAGCCGCCCTCCGTCCAGTCGGTCGCCGAGACCCGGAAGAACAGGGGCAGGTCCGCGGGCCACACCTCCCGCACCGCGTCCACGATCCGCAGGGCCAGGCGCGTGCGGTTCTCGAAGCTCCCGCCGTAGGCGTCCGTGCGCCGGTTGGAGAGCGGGGAGAGGAACTCGTGGATCAGATAGCCGTGCGCGCCGTGGATCTCGGCGACCTCGAATCCGGCCGCCAGCGCCCGCCGTGCCGCGTCGGCGAACCGGCCGACCAGGTCGTCGATCTGCTCCGGGGTCATCTCCCGCGGTACGGGGTGGCCCTCGGCGAAGGGCAGCGCGCTGGGGGCGAACGGCCGCCAGCCGCCGCGGTCCGCGTCCAGCGGGGCGCCGCCGCGCCAGGGGGCGTCGGTGGACGCCTTGCGGCCCGCGTGGGCGAGCTGGACACCGGCCACGGCGCCCCGCTCCTTCACGAAGTCCGTGATCCGCCGCAGCGCCCGGACCTGCCGGTCGTTCCACAGCCCCAGGTCGCCGGGGGTGATCCGGCCCTCGGGGGAGACGGCCGTGGCCTCCACCATGACCAGCCCGGTGCCGCCGGCCGCCCGGGCTCCGTAGTGGGCCAGGTGCCAGTCGCCCGCGGTGCCCGCGTCCGGCCCGGTGGGCTCGGCGCAGTACTGGCACATCGGCGACATCCAGACGCGGTTGGGCACGGTCAGCGAACGCAGGGTGTACGGCTCGAACAGAGCGCTCACGAAAGGCTCCTCGTGGATTCGGGGTCGGTTCGGAACGGCTCGAGGCCGGTCCGGAGCAGGCCGGTGTCCCGGCGCGGGCGCCCGGCCCGCCGGGCTTATACGATAGGCGTCGTAGTACGGCGGATGTCAAACTACGACGCCTATCGTATTATGGAGCCGTGACACCCCGAGCCCAGACCCCGAACGCCGCCCGAGAGCTGGAGCATCCGGCCGCGCGGGAGATCCGGCTGGAAGAGGTCCTGCACGCACTCGCCGACCCCGTGCGCCTGCGGATCGTCCGCGCCCTGGCGGCGAGCGGGGAGGAGATGACGTGCTCGCTCTTCGACCTGCCGGTCAGCAAGTCGACGACCACCCACCACTTCCGGGTGCTGCGCGAGAGCGGCCTGATCAGCCAGAACTACCGGGGCACCGCGAAGATGAACGCCCTGCGCCGCGACGAGCTGGAGCGGCTCTTCCCCGGGCTGCTGGACAGCGTGCTCGCCTCGGCGGACCGGCAGGAGGAGCGGCGGGGCGGCTGAGTACCGCCCCGCCGCGTTCCGGGGGCGGGGCGGGTCCCGGGGGCGCGCGGGGCAACGGAACGGGGCGCGCGGAACCTGCGTCCGCGCACCCCGTGGTGACCCCCGGCCGTCACAGCCCGTCGCAGTCCGTCAGGACATCGAGCGCATCCGGTTGATCTCGGCCGTCTGCTGGGCGGCCACGTCCCCGGCCATCTCCTGGACCTGGATGTCGCGGCCGTCGGCCGCCACGTCCTTGGCCATCGTCACGGCGCCCTGGTGGTGGGCGATCATCAGCTTCAGGAAGAGCCGGTCGAAGTCCTCGCCGCGGGCCTGCCGCAACTCGTCGAGCTGCTCCTCGGTCGCCATGCCGGGCATCGGCTCGCCGCCGTGGTCCCCGTGCTCCCCGTGGCCGCCGTGCTCCCCGTGGCTTCCTCCGTGCCCGCCCTCGTCGCGGCCGTTGCGCTTGAGCCAGGACCGCATCGCCGCGATCTCCGGCGCCTGGGCCGCGGAGATCCGGTCGGCGAGCCGGCGCACCTTGCCCGATCCGGCGTGCTCCTCGGCCAGGTCGGTCATCACCAGCGCCTGCCGATGGTGCTCGATCATCCCCGTGACGTACGAGAAGTCCGCCGCGTTCGGCTTCTCCGTGCGCTCCTCGCCCGCCTTCCGCGCCTCTTCGGGGGAGAGCGTCTCGGCGGCCTCGCCCGGCCTGCCGGGCGCGATCACGGAGGGGCCGCCGCCGGGAGCCGCCTCGTCGGAGCCGTCCTCGCAGCCGGTCAGCACGGTCAGCGCCGTCAGTGCGGCCAGTGCCGCCAGCGCGGACGGAAGCGCGCGGGCGGAGAACCGGAATATGTGACGCTCTGTCAATTCTCCTCCTGTGGCACGGGGTGCGCCGGTTCCCCCGATCCTGACACGGGACGCTCCGGCACGACCGAATCCTGACACGGAGGGACTCGGCACCGTGTTCGTATTCCCCTGTCGGAGGAGGGGTGTAAGGAGTCATACTGCCCGAGTCCGTGAGCCGCCCAACTCGGGGCGGCGCCAAGCGGATCGACAGGGAGGAACGCAGTGACGTCGTTGCCCAGACCCCGTGCGCGGCGCAGACACCTCGGCGCGGCAGCGGCCGTGATCGGCCTGCTGTCCACGCTCCTGGCCGCCGGACCGGCGGCGGCAATTCCCGACCCCGGCGACTCGCCGGCCACGTCAGGGAAGGTGTCGAAGCAGGACCGCACGGAAGCCGAGGCCGCCATCGAAAGCGGCGGGATACCCGGTGTGGACGAGGTCGTCCACAGCAGGAACGTCTCCCATCTGACCAACCTGCCCAAGGGGGCGCTCAAGAGCCTCAACACGGACCTGGCCTTCCAGGGCCGCTACGCCTTCGCCGGCAACTACGACGGCTTCACCGTCTACGACATCAGCCGCCCGAAGTCCCCCAAGGTCGTCAGCCAGGTCCTGTGCCCGGGCGGTCAGAACGACATCTCCGTCTCCGGGGACCTGCTCTTCCTGTCCACCGACGCCTCGCGCAGCGACGACTCCTGCAACAGCACCGCCCAGTCGCCCACGGAGAAGAGCTCCTGGGAGGGCATCAAGGTCTTCGACATCAGCGACAAGCGGAACCCGCGGTACGTCGCGGCCGTCGAGACCGCCTGCGGCTCGCACACCCACACGCTGGTGCCCGACCGCGGGAACGTCTACGTCTACGTCTCGTCCTACTTCCCCGACGAGACCTTCCCCGACTGCCAGCCGCCGCACGACGGGATCTCCATCGTGAAGGTGCCGCGCGAGGCTCCCGAGGAAGCGTCGGTGATCGACTTCCCCGTCCTCTTCCCGGACGGCGGCAACCCCGGCCCGCCGGAGAACCCGGTCGCCATGGTGCCCACCACCGGCTGCCACGACATCACCGCGTTCCCCGAGCTGAAGCTCGCGGCGGGCGCCTGCATGGGCGACGGCATCCTGATGGACATCTCGGACCCGGCCGCGCCCCGCGTCATCGACCGCGTCCAGGACAACGAGAACTTCGCGTTCTGGCACTCGGCGACCTTCAACGAGAACGGCCGGAAGGTCGTCTTCACCGACGAGCTCGGCGGCGGTGTCGGCGCCACCTGCAACGCGGAGGTCGGCGACAAGCGCGGTGCCAACGGCATCTACCACATCACCGGCAAGGGCGACCAGCGCAAGCTGGTGTTCAAGAGCTACTTCAAGATCCCCCGCCACCAGGCCGACACCGAGAACTGCGTGGCCCACAACGGCTCGCTGATCCCGGTCAAGGGCCGGGACGTCATGGTGCAGGCCTGGTACCAGGGCGGTGTCTCCTTCTGGGACTTCACCGACTCCACCAAGCCCCGGGAGATCGGGTACTTCGAGCGCGGTCCGTACTCCGACCCCGACTCCATCGGCGGCTCGTGGTCGGCGTACTACTACAACGGCCACGTCTACTCGAACGACATCCAGATGGGCTTCGACGTCCTGCAGATCCGGGACCGGCGCACCGCCGGAGCCGAGCGCGTCCGGCTGGACGAGCTCAACCCCCAGACCCAGCCCGACTACCGCTGAGCCGGCCCGAGCCGGTCGAAACGACCTCGACCCACTGAACACCGGACCCCGGCGGCCGTGCCGCCGGGGTCCGGCCGTCGGCGCGGCCTGTCAGCCCGGGCCCGTCAGAGCGGTCAGAGCGGGTCCGGCAGCGGCAGCAGCGGGCCCAGCCCGGACGGCTCCCTGCCGTGGACGTCGGGAGGGAATCCCAGCTCCCAGTCCAGCCCGTACCGTGCGAACAACTCGGCGCGCAGTCTCGCCGGCGGCATCGGCGCCCCGGGCAGCAGTACGGCCACCACCGCGCCCATGAGCAGTGCGCGCAGCAGCGGGTAGTCGGTGTCCGGATCGCGTGAGCCGTAGCGGACGACGGTGTCGCGCAGCAGTCCGGCCAGCCGCTGCTGCTCGTCGCACTGGACGAAGCCCTCGTGCTGAAGGATTCCGGCCATGTGGGTGCGCATCAGCGTCGGCCGGTCGCGGGCGAGGCCCAGGACCGCGTCGATCGCCCGGGCCAGTGCCTCCCGCCCGGCGTCCGGGCCCGCGGGCCGCGGCTCGCGCTCCAGGGCCTCGGCCAGGGTGAGGTGCATCAGCCGGTGGACGGCCGACTGCAGCAACTGCCGTTTGCCCGGGAAGTAGTACGACACCAGACCCCGTGCGGACCCGGCCCGGTCCGCGATGTCCCCCAGGGTCGTCGCCTCGTATCCGCGCTCGTCGACGAGTTCCACCGTCGCCTGCAGCAGCCGCTCACGGGATCGCCGGCGCAACTCCTCATTGACCGATGCGCTGCGAGGGGACATCCTGTTAACTCCTGCGTTGACTGGCTCAGAGCCAATATACTCAGCGGTCTCCGGACGCCGGCCGGCGAGTCACGGCGGTGTCCGGTCGGACGCCGATCTCGGGCGACGCGGGGGATCGCCCGAGATCGGCCCTCTCTCGTGCGCGACCGGGCGCCGCGCCGCGCCGCCCCTCTCCCACTCCGCCGCCGGTCCGAGGCGCGGCAGTGCGCCGGAGAAGCCGGGGAGCGCGCCTCGGACCACCATGGGGCCCGCCCTCACTGTCCGTCCCGCTCCGGGCCAGGGCTCCGGGCGCCGCGTCCGCTCCACAGCGCCGCCGTGGCGGCGGCCACGGCGAAGCCCAGCAGCCAGCCGACGACCACGTCGGTGGGCCAGTGCACGCCCAGGTAGACCCGGGTGAAGCCCACCCCGGCCACGCTCACCGCGCCCACCCACAGGACGGCCAGGCGCGCGGGGCGGCCCGCTCCGTGCAGATGCGCCAGCCACAGCAGCAGACCGCAGGTGAGCGCCGCCGTCATGGCATGGCCGGAGGGCAGCGCCGCGTAGCCCGCGGAGTCCACCGGGTCACTCCAGCGGGGGCGGTCGCGGTCGAACAGCGCCTTCAGCGCCTGCTGGAGGACGGTGCCGGCGATCGCGGCGGCCAGGAGCCAGAACGCCGGCCGGCGCGCGCCGCGCAGCACCAGCCACAAGACCGTCACCAGCAGTACGGCCCGCATCGTCCACGGGTCCCAGACCCAGTCCGTCAGCACCCGGTTGAGCCGTGTCCAGCCGGGCTCGGCGACCGCCGTGCGGTGCAGTTCGGCCGTGACCTGCGCGTCGAGTTCCAGCAGCGGGTCCCATCCCGCCAGGACGAGCACGGTGAGCACGGCGGCCACGGCGGCGCACAGCGGGGCGGCGAGGTGCGGGAAGGAGCGCGGGGAGAGGTGCCGAAAGGATGGGGCCATGGTGGAAAGCGTCGCCACTGGAGGGCGGTCCAACCGTCCGGTCGGCGGGTTGGCCGGTCGAGGGAGCGCGCGCGGAGGCGCGCGCCCTCAGCCCAGCGCCCTCAGCCCAGCGCCGTCAGCCCAGCGCCGTCAGCCCAGCGCCGTCAGCCCAGCGCCGTCAGCCCAGCGCCCTCAGCCCGGGGGCGAAGGCCACCAGCAGCGGCACCAGCGGCACCAGGGCCGCCAGCGCGGTCGTCCGCAGCCGCCGGACCACCGTCAGCCGGGGGGCCGCCCTCAGCAGCCGGTCGACACGCTGCGGCACCTGGGCGCCGGGGTGCGAGGCGTACGGGTCGAAGACCCCCCGCTCCTCGTTGAGTTCGACCAGCGCCAGGGCGACCTCCAGCCGCCCGCAGTGCCGAGAGGCCACATCGTCGGCCGCCAGCTCCACCAACCGGTGCACCTGGTCCCGGAACGCGCGGAAGACCGGCACCCGCGGGAAGCCGGTGGCGAGCGCGGACGAGCAGTGCAGCAGCCAGTCGTGACGGGCCCGCAGATGGCCCCGCTCATGGGCGAGGACGGCGTCGAGCCTGCGCCCCCGGAGCCGGCGCAGCGCCGCGGTGGTGACCACGAGCCGGGGCGTGCCGCCCGGCAGCCACCAGGCGTCCGGGCGCTCGCTCTCCAGGACCACCAGCCGCTCCCCGGGGGTCGCTTCCTCACCGGGCAGCAGCGGGGCGCGTGTGAGGAGTTCGGTGCGCCGGGCGCGCCGCCGGGCGCGCGCGTGGCGGATCTCCCGGGTGAGCATCGCGGCGGTCCACACACCGCCGCAGGCGAGTACCACCGCCACCACCGCGGGCCAGGACTCGCCGAACGCGCTGAGCCCGTACGCCTCGACGACCCGGCTCGGGGCCGGGGCGAAGACGTGGCCGCGCACGGCCTGCCAGGCCGCCGCGCCGGACAGGGCCATGGCGAGCACGCAGCACAGCAGCACGGCGGCCACCACGCACTGCCACACCAGCAGCGCCAGGACCGGCTCCCGGTCCGGCCAGGAGCCGCGGGCCAGCACGCGCGGCGCCGTCGCCGCGATCAGTGCGCCCAGGACGATCAGTGCGAGCGCGACCATCATGGGGAACAGCCTATGAGCCGCCGGCCGCCCCGCGGCCGGCGGGAAACGGGAAGTGACGCACGCCTCACCGGGGTGGTCTTCCTCCGGTCCGCTCGGGGCCTTCAGAGGGTGAGCAGCATCGCGAACATCCCCATGCCCATGGCCAGTCGGCAGGCCGCGGCCACCTCCGGTGCCCGCGGCGGCCCGCCGCCCCGGCCGCCGTCCGCGGGGGCGGCCGTGAGGCGGAGGGGACCCGGCGCGGGCACCAGCCGGGCCCCCGCGAGCAGTGCGTACAGCGCGAAGTAGACCAGCAGCGCCCCGGTCAGCGCCGCCGCGGGGGCGGGCGCGGGCGGTGCCGCATGTGCCGCATGCGGCCCGTGGGCGGGGGCGCCGGCGGCCATGGCGAGTGCCATGTGGAGCATGGCCAGGGCGCCGACGGTGTGGTGCAGATGGTGGAGCCGGTGCTCCCCGTCGAACAGGACCAGCGCCAGCCCGTACACCGCGGCGGCGCCGAAGAGGACGGCGAAGACCGCCCCCGGCGGCGGCTCCACCGCCGAGGCGGGCAGCGCCATCACGGCCATGCCCAGGGCCATCACCGCCTCGCCGGCGGCCTCCCGCCGCTGCCCGGGCGTGCCGCCGCGCATCCGGCGCAGGCAGTACGCGCCCACCCCGCCGCACAGGGCCGCCAGCATCCAGCCGACCGGCTCCGGTCCGTGCACACCGCCTCCCGGCTGCCTTCCCCGACCGCTCTCCCGACCGGCTTCCCCGGCCGGTTCCGCGGGGAGGATGCCCGGTGCCGGACGCGTGTACGGCAGCGCGCGGGTGCAGTGGGGAGCGCGGCCGGAGCGCGCGCCCCGGATGCCGGGGCACCGGCCCGAGGCCCGCGCGGGAGGCGCCGGAGTGTCAGATGCCGGGCCGGTGGCGCAGCGGATGGTCCCCGGGGACCTCCACGAGGACGATCCGCACCCCGTCCGGGTCACTGATCCACATCTCCACCAGCCCCCACGGCTCGCGTCTGGGCTCCCGCAGCACCTCCACACCGCGTGCGGTGAGCTCCCGGTGGGCCCCGGCCGCGTCGGCCACCTGGAGCCACAGCCGGAGGCCGGGCGCGGGCGGGGTCTCGGACCGGCCGGAGACCTCCAGGAAACCGCCGCCCAGGAAGTAGACGGTCCCGCGCTCCGGCCCGGTGCCGAACTCCCGGTACACGGCCAGCCCCAGGGCGCCGCCGTAGAAGGCCCGCGAACGCTCCGGGTCGGTGGGGCGCAGCAGGACCCGGCTGCTCAGTACGTGAACCATGGCGCCGAGCCTAGGCCGCCGGGGCGCCGTCCGGTACGCGGGCCGAGCGGCCGGGTCGCGCGGGCGGACGGTTAGGCTCGGCCCCATGAACGTCCCGAACGCCTTGAACACCCCCGGTCCCACCGGTTCCACCGCCCCCGAGGCCGCTTCCGGGGCCGCCTCCGCCCTGAGCTTCAGGACCGCGGGCGAGGACGACGTCCCCGCACTGGTCGCACTGGTGGAGTCGGCGTACCGGGGCGAGGCCAGCCGGGCGGGCTGGACCACCGAGGCTGACCTGCTGGACGGGCAGCGCACCGACCCCGAGGGCGTCGCCGGCGTCATCCGCGCCCCCGGCAGCGTGATGCTGGTCGCCGAGCGGGACGGGGAGCCGATCGCCTGCTGCCAGCTGGAGCGCCGCGAGGGCGGGGCGGGGCGGCCCGTCGCGTACTTCGGGATGTTCGCCGTCCGGCCGGTCCTCCAGGGCGGCGGGCTGGGCAGGGCGGTCCTGGCGGAGGCCGAGCGGGTGGCGCGGGAGCGCTGGGGCGCCGGCGAGATGCACATGACGGTGATCAGCGCCCGGGCGGACCTGATCGCCTGGTACGAGCGCCGCGGCTACGCCCGCACCGGGCGCACCAGCCCCTTCCCGTACGGCGACGAGCGGTTCGGCGTCCCGCTCCGCGACGACCTGGAGTTCGAGCTGCTGGTCAAGCCGCTTCGCCTGCCGCCCTCCTGACGGCGGGCAGGTCCGTGACCACGCCGTCCAGGCCCAGCTCACGGACGCGGGCCAGGTCCCGGTCGGTGTTGACCGTCCAGGAGATCACCTTCAGACCCGCGGCGCGGCAGCGCCCGACGACCTCCGCGTCCAGTCGGCGCAGCTCGCAGGAGACCATGGGAGCCCCCAGCTCCACGGCGCGCTCGGGGGCGGTGGGCGTCGACCTGCCGGTGACCAGCGCGACGGGGATGTCCGGCAGCAGCTTGCGGGTCTCGCGCAGGGCGTCGTCGTGGAAGGAGATCACCGTGACCCGCCGGTGAAGGCCGAGCCGCTCGACGGCCTCCGCCAGCACCCGGGCCGCGGCGCGGTCCTTGATCTCGGCCTGGAGCGGTGCGGAGACCGCCTCCACGACCTCCTCGAAGACCGGGACGCGCTCGCCGAGGCCGGCGTCCAGCTCGCGCAGTTCGGCGAGCGTCTTTCCCGCGACCGGACCGGAGCCGTCGGTGGTGCGGTCCACGTCGGCGTCGTGCATCACCACCAGCGCGCCGTCCCGGCTCAGGTGGAGGTCCAGTTCGATGACGTCGAAGCCCTCGCGGTCGGCCCGGACGAAGGAGCGCAGGGTGTTCTCGGGCTCGACGCCCATCACCCCGCGGTGGCCGACGGTCAGCAGTGGCACGGCGCGTTCTCGCTTTCCTGCGGTGTTCGGGGCGGCGGTGCGTACGCGCGGCAAGGGTAGCCGCGGACGATCACCGCCGGGGCCGCGGGGCGCCCGCGCTCCCGGCGGCCGGGCCGCGGGGCGTGCCGGACCCGCGCCTTCGCCGCACATATGGCCATCCCTTCCGTTTCAGAAGCTGTTCACGGGAAAAACATCCGCATCGCGGGTGGCTGACAGAAGGATTTCCTCACCCCCAGGTTGATCGGGGAAGTCTGCGCAGCTACGGTGCTGGTACGAGAGTTTCTTCTGTGGAGGGGTAGTGATGACGGAAATCCTTTCGCCCGCGGTGACGACGGGTGGCGCTCCGACCGCCGGCGGCCCGTTCGCCGGCCGTGTGGTGGAGCACCCCGCCTGGGCGGTGCTCAAGGAGGCCGTCGAGGCCGTCCGCCCCGCCCAGTCCAAGGACGGCTCCATCGACTTCGGCGCCGAGGGCGCCCCCGCGCGGGCCGAGGTCGAGCGGCACGTCGAGCGGATCGTGTCCTGCGTCGAGGAGCTCGCGCCGCTGCTCCCGCACAACGAGGCGTACCACCGCGCCCTGGTGGCCGACCTGCGCCGCTGGGCCGAGAGCGGCTTCGGCGTCCCCGACTTCCTGGACTCCCTGCTGGCCTTCCAGCCCGCCTCCCGGCGTGCCGACGGCATCCAGCACCTGGTCGTCTTCCCCATGTACACGCAGAACGGCAACCCCGACCGCAACCTGGAGGCCGTCGTCCTGCGCGTGGTCTGGCCCGACTGGCTGGCCGAGCTCGAGCGCACCCGCTACGACAACCCGCTCTTCCTCGGCATCACCTTCGAGGACTTCACCAGCGGCTACGACACCCACTCCGCGGTCCTCTTCCCCGAGACCGTCGCCGTGCGCGAGGCGCCCGAGCGGTTCTCCTGGGGAGGGATCTTCTGCGACCGCGAGGCCGCCCGCTTCCGCCGCGTCGTCGACGCCGCCTGCGAGGTCACCAAGCTGGAGCTGCCCGAGGACGCCCGGGGACTGCTCACCGACCAGAAGCGCGCCCAGCAGACCTTCGTGCTGTGGGACATGGTCCACGACCGCACCCACAGCCACGGCGACCTGCCCTTCGACCCGTTCATGATCAAGCAGCGCCAGCCGTTCTGGATGTACGGCCTGGAGGAGCTGCGCTGCGACCTCACCGCCTTCCACGAGGCCGTGAAGCTGGAGGCCGACGGCTTCGGGCAGGGCCGCGACGTGCAGTACGCCGTGCTGCTGGAGCGCCTGTTCCGCTTCCCCGTCACCGGCGAGCGCAGCCGCAACTACGACGGGCTGGGCGGTCAGCTGCTGTTCGCCTACCTCCACAAGCACGACGCCCTGCGCTGGACGGACAACAAGCTCAGCATCGACTGGCAGCGGGCCCGCGAGGTGACCGTGCACCTGCGCGAGGAGATCGAGACCCTCTACCGCGAGGGCATCGACCGCCCGAAGCTGGTCCACTGGTTCAAGGCCTACGAGCTCGTCTCCACCTACCTCGCCCCGCACCCCGGCTCGACCTGGGCCAAGGGCCCCGACGCCCTGGACCTGAGCCTGCCGCCGCGCAAGCTGGTGGACGAGGTGCTCCCCGACGAGTTCCCGCTGAGCATGTTCTACGAAGCGCTCGCCAAGAAGCTGCGCGACGTGATCGCATCGACCAAGGGCATCACCGCCGAGTCCGCCGTACCGGTCGCGGCGTGACCACCGGACGTCACAGAGAGGCGATCACCATGACCAGCACATCCAACGGCAACGGCGGCCCCCTGGACGGCGCCGTCGTCGCCGTCGCCGGCGCGGCCGGCCCCGCCGGCCAGGCCGCGCTGCTGAGCCTGGCCGAACGGGGCGCCACCGTCGTCGCCTCCGACGCGGACCCCGAGCGGCTGGCCCAGGCCGTCGACAGGGCCCGCTTCGCGCACGGCGGCGCCGCCGTCACCGGTGACACCGTCGACCTGCTCGACCTGGAGGCCACCCGCGAGTGGGCCACCCGCACCGAGAAGGAGTACGGCCGCGTCGACGGGCTGGTGCACCTGGTCGGCGGATGGCGCGGATCGGCGGCCTTCGCCGAGACCGACCTGTCCCACTGGGACCTGCTGGAGAAGCTGCTGGTACGCACCGTGCAGCACACCTCGCTGGCCTTCGAGGGAGCCCTGCGCCGCAGCGGAAACGGCCGCTACGTCCTGATCAGCGCAGCCGGCGCCACCCGGCCCACCGCGGGCAACGCCGCCTACGCGGCCGCCAAGGCCGCGGCCGAGGCCTGGACCCTGGCACTGGCCGACGCCTTCCGCAAGGCGGGCAAGGGGGCGGATGCGGGGCCGCCTGCCGCGGCTGCCATCCTGGTGGTCAAGGCGCTGGTCAACGACGCGATGCGCGCCGAGCGCCCGAACGCCAAGTTCGCGGGCTTCACCGACGTCGGGGAGCTGGCCGAGGCCATCGCCGGCGTCTGGGACAAGCCCGCCGAGGAAGTGAACGGACACCGCCTGTGGCTGACCCCGCAACCGTAGAGGCCCACCCGACCGAGGCACCCCCGGCGCCCCCCGCGACGGACGCCCGGCGCCGCCACGACCCGCGGGCGCGCGGCTTCGCCAGCGACAACTACGCGGGCGCGCACCCGGAGGTCCTGGCGGCGCTCGCCCTCGCCAACGGCGGTCACCAGACCGCCTACGGCGAGGACGAGTACACCGCCCACCTCCAGGAGGTCTTCCGCGCCCACCTCGGGCCGTCGGCCGAGGTCTTCCCGGTGTTCAACGGCACCGGCGCCAACGTCGTGGCCCTCCAGGCCCTCACCGACCGCTGGGGCGCGGTCGTCTGCGCCGAGAGCGCCCACATCAACGTGGACGAGTGCGGCGCGCCCGAGCGGGTCGGCGGGCTGAAGCTGCTGACCGTGCCCACCGAGCACGGCAAGCTCACCCCCGAGCTGGTCGAGCGCGAGGCGTACGGCTTCGACGACGAGCACCGGGCGATGCCGCAGGTGGTCTCGATCACCCAGAACACCGAACTGGGCACCGTCTACACGCCCGAGGAGATCCGGGCGATCTGCGAGACGGCCCACGAGCGCGGCATGACCGTCCACCTCGACGGAGCCCGCATCGCCAACGCGGCGGCCGCGCTGGACGTACCGCTGCGGGCGTTCACCACGGACGCGGGCGTGGACGTGCTCTCCTTCGGCGGCACCAAGAACGGCATGCTCTTCGGCGAGGCCGTCGTCGTGCTGAACCCCGGCGCGGTGCGGGCGATGAAGCACCTGCGGAAGCTGTCGATGCAGCTGGCGTCCAAGATGCGGTTCGTCTCCGTGCAGTTCGAGGCGCTGCTCGCCGGCGACCTGTGGCTGCGCAGCGCCTCCCACGCCAACGCCATGGCCGGGCGGCTGGCCGAGGGCGCGCGCACCGTCGACGGCGTGGAGATCCTCCACCCCGTCCAGGCCAACGCCGTCTTCGCCCGGCTCCCGCACGACGTGAGCGAGCGGCTGCGCAAGCGCCACCGCTTCTACTTCTGGGACGAGGCCGCCGGCGACGTGCGCTGGATGTGCTCCTTCGACACCACCGAGGAGGACGTCGACGACTTCGTCGCCGCGCTGCGGGAGGAGATGGCCCGCTGAGCGCGGGGGAGGCCCGCCGTACCGGAGGAGGCCGGACCGGAAAAGGGGAGGCGGGCCGCCCCCTCCCCTCCTAGGCTTCCGGGACATGGAGCTGATCCAGCAGGACCCGGACCCGTCCGCCTACCTCGCGGCCTGCGAGGCCGTCGACCACCGGCATCCCCTGGTCGCGGAGACGGCCTCGCGGCTGCGGGAGCGGACCGGCGGGCGCACGGACGGCGAAGGCGGCCTCGTGCGCTACGCCGAGGCCGCCTTCGACTTCGTCCGCGACACCATCCCGCACTCCTTCGACAGCGGCGACCGGCGGGTGGCCTGGCGCGCCTCCGACGTCCTCGCCACCCGCAACGGCATCTGCCACGCCAAGGCGCACGCGCTGGCGGCGCTGCTGCGCCACGAGGGCATCCCGGCCGCCCTGTGCTACCAGAAACTGAACGTCGTCCACGGCCTGGTCGCCCTCAGGCTGCCCGGCCGCCCCTGGGCGCGCCAGGACCCGCGCGGCAACAAGCCGGGCGTGGACGCGCGCTTCTCGCTCGACGGGGAGCGGCTCGCCTTCACACCGGACCCGGACGCGGGGGAGTACGACATCCCCGAGCTCCACGCGGCCCCGCCCGAGCCCGTCCTGACCGCCCTGAAGCGGGCCGGTGACCGCGCACAGCTGGAGCGGCTGCTCCCCGAGAGGCTCTGACGCCCCCGTCCGGCCCGCCTACAGGGAGCCCGCCTCGGCCGGGGTCGGGGCGGTGCCGCCCAGGTGCGCGGGGATCCACCAGGTGTCCTCCGGCCCCTTGGGCCGTACCGGGTACGCCCGCTGCGCCGCCTCCAGCAGCTCCTGCACGCGGTCGCGCAGCCGCCCGGTGAGCCCGGCCGCCGACTCGCCCTCGGCGGGCCGTATCGGCTCGCCCACCCGGATGGTGATCGGGAAGTGGTTGCGGCCGAAGTCCCGCTTGTGGCCCTTGGTCCACAGCCGCTGCGTGCCCCACAGCGCGACGGGCAGCAGCGGCACACCCGCCTCCTGCGCCATCCGGGCCGCACCCGTCTTGAAGGTCTTCAGGGTGAACGACTGCGAGATCGTCGCCTCGGGGAAGACGCCGATGATCTCACCCGAGCGCAGCGCCTTCAGCGCGTGGCGGTAGGCGTGCTCGCCCTGCGAACGGTCCACCGGTATGTGCTTCATCGCCCGCATCAGCGGTCCGGAGACCTTGTGCCGGAAGACCGACTCCTTGGCCATGAAGCGCACCAGCCGCTTGGCGGGCCGGGCGGCCAGTCCGGCGAAGACGAAGTCGAGGTAGCCGATGTGGTTGCTGACCAGCACGGCGCCGCCGCGCCGGGGGACGTGCTCGGTGCCGTCGATGTCGAAACGCAGGTCGAGCGCCCTGAACAGGGTGCGGGCCGCGCCGATCACGGGTGGGTACACCAGTTCTGCCATCTGTGGAGGACCCTTCTGGGAAGCTGCCTGGGGAGGGTTCTCCCGGCGGATCTACCCGAACCTACGCTGCCGTAACTTCCCTGGCCAATTCCGGGGGCAGGAGATCCTCGTCACGTTAGGGCGCCGTCCGGCGCCTCATCCCGCGACCCGGCGCAGCGCCAGGTACACCTCGCAGCCCAGGCAGTAGCCGAACGCGGCGTTGAGGAAGGCCGCCGCGAGCGCGCAGGCGGTCGCGGCCATGCCCAGCCACAGGGGCCCCGCGCCGTACCCCACCAGGCCCACCAGGGCGAAGACCAGGCCCACGCCCTGGGCGAAGCGGGGCGGCGCCGCGTCCTCCGTCCCGGCCGGGGGCCCCAGCCGCGGCCGGACCAGACGGCGGAAGAGCAGTCCGTAGGGCGAGCGCGCCACGCCGAGCGCCGCCCCGGCGGCGAACACCAGCGCCTGCACGGCCAGCAGCGGGAAGCTCCCGCTGACCAGCACGGCGGCCAGGACCGCGGTGGTCACGGCGGCGGCGAACCTCGTTCCCCGTATGTCGACCCTCATGGCGACAGCATTCCGCACCCGGGGCGGCGGTGGCGGCCGGATGCGGGAATCGGCGGCACGGGCCCGGGCGCTGTGGGAGACGATGCGGGAAGCGGCGAGGTGCGACGGGACGGCGGTACGCCGATACGCCGGGTACAGAGTTATGGGGGATGGCAGGGATGACGGGACTGATCGTGTGCCTGGCGGTGCTGGCGCTGGCCGGTGCCTTCGGGATGGTGCACAGCGGGCGGAACGGAAGGATGACGGTGAGCGGACGGGACGCCAAGGAGATGCTGACCGCCGAGGAGGTGGGCGCCGGGCGGCTGGGGGAGCGGGCCACGCTGGTGCAGTTCTCCAGCGCCTTCTGCCAGCCCTGCCGGGCCACCCGGCGGATCCTGGCCGAGGTCTCGGAGCTGGTGGAGGGCGTCGCCCACGTGGAGGTGGACGCCGAGTCCCGGCTGGACCTGGTGCGGCGGCTGCGGATAATGCGCACACCCACCGTCCTGGTGCTGGACGCGCGGGGCCGGATCGTGCGGCGGGCCAGCGGTCTGCCGCGCAAGGCCGACGTCATCGCCGCGATCGGGGAGGCGGTGTGAGGCAGGGGAGATCCGCGGCGGCCGGAAGGGGCGCCGGCCGCGTGACCCTGGTCCCATCCACGGGGGCGAACTTGACGCGGACCGTTCGCGGTGGACAGCCTGGCCTGCTGTGGGCAGGGGATCTCATATGAGCGCACCGAACGGCACCCAGCGGGCACCGGAGGCGGCCGAGGCCGGCCCCGCCCTGCTGCGCGCCGTCTTCCGGCGGCACGCCGCCGGGGTCGCCGTGATCACCGCCCACGGGCACGGCCGCCCCGCCGGGTTCACCGCGACCTCCCTGGCCTCCGTCGCCGCCGAGCCGCCGCTGGTCTCCTTCAACATCGCCACGACCTCCTCGGTGTGGCCGGTGGTCGCCGAGGCGGAGCACGTTGGGGTGCACATCCTGGGCGAGCACCAGCGCGAGCTGGCGGCCACCTTCGCCCGCCCCGGGGCGGACCGCTTCGCACCGCCCACCCGGTGGCGCCGGGGGCCGCACGGTGTGCCGGTGCTGGAGGACGTGCTCGCCTGGACGGTGTGCGGGGTGGTGGCCCGGGTGCCGACCGGCGACCACCGGGTGGTCCTGGCGGAGGTGGTGGCCGGGGACTCCTCCGGCACGGGCCGCCCGCTGCTGTACCACGCAGGGCGTTACAACGCGCTGCGCGAGGGCACAGTGCCCTCCTGAGCCGTTGGAAAGGTCACAGTTCACCGGGCTTGCCTCCGGGTAGGGGCCTGGGTGTACTGACGAGTAATATCCTGGATGGAGAGCCGGCCCCACCGGACCGGATTCCGCCCGATCAGGCGCCTATGCTGCCTGTGAGACAAGGCAGCCAGTAATGACGACGCATGTAGGAGAGCCGGCGTGAGCTTGAGGATCGTTGTCTGTGTGAAGTACGTGCCCGACGCCACCGGCGACCGGCACTTCGCCGATGACCTGACCGTCGACCGCGAGGACGTGGACGGCCTGCTGTCGGAGCTCGACGAGTACGCCGTCGAGCAGGCCCTGCAGATCGCCGAGAATGCCGACGACGCCGAGGTCACCGTGCTGACCGTCGGCCCCGAGGACGCCAAGGACGCGCTGCGCAAGGCGCTGTCCATGGGCGCCGACAAGGCCGTGCACGTGGAGGACGACGACCTGCACGGCACCGACGTGATCGGCACGTCCCTGGTGCTGGCCAAGGCGGTCGAGAAGACCGGCTACGACCTGGTCGTCTGCGGCATGGCCTCCACCGACGGCACCATGGGCGTGCTGCCCGCACTGCTGTCCGAGCGCCTGGGCGTACCGCAGGTCACCCTGCTCTCCGAGGTCTCCGTGGAGGACGGCAGGGTCACCGGCCGCCGCGACGGCGACGCCGCGACCGAGCAGCTCGAGGCCGCGCTCCCGGCCGTCGTCTCCGTGACCGACCAGTCCGGCGAGGCGCGCTACCCCTCCTTCAAGGGCATCATGGCCGCCAAGAAGAAGCCGGTTCAGTCCCTGGACCTGGACGACCTTGACATCGACGCCGACGAGGTCGGTCTCGAGGGCTCCTGGACCAAGGTCGACGACGCCGCCGAGCGTCCGGCCCGCACCGCGGGCACGATCGTCAAGGACGAGGGCGAGGGCGCCAAGCAGCTCGCCGAGTTCCTCGCGGGCCAGAAGTTCATCTGAGCCCGAAGGCCCGACGCACCCCTCACTCCTCCACCGCCCTCGCAATCCTCGCAGGAGAGCAACTCCCATGGCTGAAGTCCTTGTCTACGTCGACCACGTGGACGGCGCCGTCCGCAAGCCCACCCTCGAACTGCTGACCCTGGCCCGCCGCATCGGCGACCCGGTCGCCGTGCACCTGGGCGCCGGCGCCGACGGCGCCGCCGCCACGCTGGCCGAGTACGGCGCGGTGAAGGTCCTCGCCGCCGACGCCCCCGAGTTCGCCGACTACCTCGTCGTGCCGAAGGTGGACGCGCTCCAGGCCGCCTACGAGGCCGTCTCCCCGGCCGCCGTCCTGGTCCCCTCCTCCGCGGAGGGCAAGGAGATCGCGGCCCGCCTGGCGCTGCGCATCGGCGCGGGCATCATCACCGACGCCGTCGACCTGGAGGCCGGCGACTCCGGCCCGGTGGCGACCCAGTCGGTCTTCGCCGCGGCCTTCACCACCAGGTCCCGCGTCACCAAGGGCACCCCGGTCATCACCGTCAAGCCCAACTCCGCCGCCCCCGAGGCCGCCCCGGCCGCCGGCCAGGTCGAGCAGCTCTCGGTGTCCTTCGGCGAGAAGTCCACCGGCACCAAGGTCGTCTCCCGCACCCCGCGCGAGTCGACCGGCCGCCCGGAGCTGACCGAGGCCGCGATCGTGGTCTCCGGCGGCCGCGGTGTCAACGGCGCCGAGAACTTCTCGGTCGTCGAGAACCTCGCCGACGCCCTCGGCGCGGCCGTCGGCGCCTCGCGCGCCGCGGTGGACGCGGGCTGGTACCCGCACACCCACCAGGTCGGCCAGACCGGCAAGTCCGTCTCGCCGCAGCTCT
Organism: Streptomyces nanhaiensis; assembly: GCF_046614825.1. Lineage (NCBI taxonomy): Bacteria > Bacillati > Actinomycetota > Actinomycetes > Kitasatosporales > Streptomycetaceae > Streptomyces > Streptomyces nanhaiensis. Next base: position 18,214 of record NZ_JBKJFM010000043.1, on the reverse strand, counting down.
ACATCGCGGCGGGCATCTCCGGCGCCATCCAGCACCGGGCCGGCATGCAGACCTCGAAGACCATCGTGGCCGTCAACAAGGACGAGGAGGCCCCGATCTTCGACCTGGTCGACTACGGCGTGGTCGGCGACCTCTTCGAGGTCCTCCCGAAGCTCACCGAGGAGGTCAAGGCCCGCAAGGGCTGACACCCTCCGCGGAAGGCGGACAGCGGCCGGGGCCGCGCGGTCGGTGTGGATCCGCGCGGCCCCGGCCGCGTCCGCGTCCGCACGGCCACGGCCCGGAGACCCGCTCCCTCCGGGCGGGCTCAGGAGTACGGGGGGATCTCCCCCGAGCCGCGCGGGATCAGCCGGGTGGGCAGCACCAGGCGCCGCGGCGCCTCGCCGGCGCCCTCCAGCCGGCGGAAGAGCAGCTCGCCGGCCCTGCGGCCCAGCAGGGCGGGTTCCTGCGCGATGACGGTGACCGGCGGGGTCAGCAGGTCGGCCAGCTCGAAGTCGTCGAAGCCCACCAGCGCCACGCGCCGCTCCAGGCCCGCCAGCACGCGTACCGCGGTGACGGTCACCCGGTTGTTGCCCGTCAGCAGCGCGGTGACCGGCCCCGCGGCCGATCCCCGCCCCGCCAGCATGCGCTCGGCGTCGGCCCGTACGCGCGCGGGGTCGGTGGGGCCGAGCGCGACCCACGAGCCGTCCACCGGCAGCCCGGCCTCCTCCATCGCGGCACGGTAGCCGCGCAGCCGCTCGGCGGCGGTGTGGATGCGCGGCAGGTCGCCGATGAAGCCGATCCGGCGGTGGCCGTGGGCGATGAGGTGGGCGACGCCCTCGCGCGCGCCCGTGAAGCTGTCGGAGAGCACCGCGTCGGCCTCGATGCGGGCGGCGGGGCGGTCCACGAAGACGGTGGCGATCCCGGCGGAGATCTCCGGCTCCAGATAGCGGTGGTCGTCACCGGCCGGGATGATCACCAGTCCGTCCACGCGCCGGGCGCACAGGGCGAGCACCAGCTCCCTCTCGCGTTCGCCGTCCTCGGCGCTGGAGCCGTTGATCAGCAGCGCGCCGTGCGCCCGGGCGACCTCCTCGACGGCGCGGCTGAGGGGGGCGTAGAAGGGGTCGGCGAGGTCCTCCAGGACCAGCCCGATGCTCGCGGTACGGCCCTTGCGCAGGATGCGGGCGCTGTCGTTGCGGCGGAAGCCGAGGGCGGTGATGGCCTCCTGCACCCTGCGCTCGGTGTCGGGGGTGACGCCGGGTTCGCCGTTGACGACCCGGGAGACGGTCTTGAGCCCGACCCCGGCGCGGGCGGCCACGTCCTTCATCGTCGGCCGCAGCCCGTAGCGGCGCTGGGAGGTGCGGGCGGGGCGGGCGGTGTCGGCCACTGCGGTTTCGTCCTGTCGTCGGCGGGCGGTGACACACGGTCGCACACGGCACGTCCTCGTGCGTCGATGGCCTCAGAGCATAGAGCCGGTCAATGGAGTGGACAACGTTGTCAGAAATAGGTGAGACTCTCCGCCCATGGACCAGGATCTTCTCGCTGCCCTCGACATCGGCGGAACCAAGATCGCAGGCGCGCTGGTGGACGACTGCGGGCGGCTGCTGCTGCGGACCCAGCGGCCGACCCCGGCGCGGGAGCCGGGCGACGGCGTGATGCGGGTGGTGGCCGAGGTGCTCGGCGAACTGAGGGCGGCGGCCCAGTGGCCGCGCGTGGCGGCCCTGGGCATCGGCAGTGCCGGGCCGGTGAACGCCCGGCGGGGCACGGTGAGCCCGGTCAACATCCCCGGCTGGCGGGACTACCCGCTGGTGGACGGGGTGCGCGCCCTGGTCGGGGGGATGCCGGTGACACTGGTGGGCGACGGTGTGGCGATCACCGCCGCCGAGCACTGGCAGGGCGCGGCGCGGGGCCGTGACAACGCCCTGTGCATGGTCGTCTCCACCGGAGTGGGCGGCGGGCTGGTCCTGGACGGCAGGCTGCGCCCCGGACCGACCGGCAACGCCGGCCACATCGGGCACATCAGTGTGGACCTCGACGGCGACCCATGCCCGTGCGGGGCGCGCGGCTGTGTGGAAGGCCTGGCCAGCGGGCCCAACATCGCCCGCCGGGCCCTGGCCGACGGCTGGCGGCCGGGGCCCGGCGGAGACGCCAGCGCCCGCGGGGTGGCCGCCGCCGCGCGGGCCGGGGATCCGGTGGCCGCGGCCTCCTTCGAACGCGCCGCGCGGGCCCTGGCGGCCGGGATCGCCGCGACCGCGACCCTGACCGAGATCGAGATCGCGGTGATCGGAGGGGGAGTGGCCCAGGCAGGCGAGGTGCTGTTCGCGCCGCTGCGCCGGGCGCTGGGGGAGTACGCCACGCTCTCCTTCGTCCGGGGGCTGGAGGTCGTCCCAGCGGGAACGGGCACCGGGGCCGGTCTCGTCGGGGCCGCGGCGGCCTGCCGGGAGGCGCTGGGCCTGCCGGCGTGAGGATCCCGGCGCGCGGGAGGGGAGCGTGCCGTGCGGAACCCGCGGGACGGCGGGTGGGACGGCGGGTGGGACGGGGCGCGGGGGCGCGTTTCCGGGGCGGGGTGGAGCGGGCAGTGAACCGGGGACGACGGAATGGGGGGAACCGTGATCGTCTGGCTGAACGGCGCCTTCGGCGCGGGCAAGACCGCAGCGGCCCGCGAGCTGGTCGAGCTGCTTCCGGACGGCAACCTCTTCGACCCCGGCCTGATCGGCGCGGGACTGCGCGCGCTCCTGCCGCGCAAGCGTCTGGACGAGGTGCCGGACTGCCAGGACCTGCCCGCCTGGCGGCGGCTCGTGGTGGACACGGCCGCCGCCGTCCACGGCGAGGTGGGCGGCACCCTGGTGGTGCCGATGACGCTGCTGCGGCAGGAGTACCGTGACGAGGTCTTCGGCGGGCTCGCGGCCCGCCGCATCCCCGTGCGGCACGTGCTCCTGGAGGTCGGGGAAACGATCCTCCGCGAGCGGGCCGCCCGGCGCGGGGAGGCGTCCGGGGACGGCGGGGCCGGCACAGCGGTAGGCGGCCGGTGCGCGGAACCGGTCCGGCGCCCCCCGGCCCACCACCGGGTGCCGGACTGGCTCCGGGCCGACGCGCACACCGTCGACGCCACCTTCCTCACCCCCCGGCAGACCGCCGAGAAGGTGGCGGAGGCGATACGCGCCGGAAGAGGCGCCTGCGACATCGTGCAGACCCCGGAACCGACCGCGGAGACCGTGGCGGCCGGGGTCCTCCTCTTCGACGAGGCGGACCGGGTGCTGCTGGTCGACCCGACCTACAAGCCCGGCTGGGAGTTCCCCGGCGGGGTGGTCGAACCCGGTGAGCCGCCCGCCCGCGCCGGGCTGCGCGAGGTGGCCGAGGAACTGGGGCTGCGGCTGGACACCGCGCTCCGGCTGCTCGTCGTGGACTGGGAGCCGCCCCGGCCGCCCGGCTACGGCGGTCTGCGGCTGCTCTTCGACGGCGGCCGGCTGACCACCACGGCCGCCCGCGACCTGCTGCTGCCCGGCGCGGAGCTGCGCGGCTGGCGCTTCGCCACCGAGCGGGAGGCCGCCGCGATGCTGCCCCCGGTGCGCATGGAGCGGCTGCGCTGGGCGCTGCGGGCGCGCGAACGGGGCGTCACGCTCAACCTGGAGGCGGGCACACCGGTCGGCGCGTGAGGACCGGGCGCCGGGGGCCGCGCGGCCCCCGGCGCCGTGCGCCGACGGCCGGTCAGCCGCGCGCGGCCTCGGCGTACCTGCGCAGGAACAGCGCCTCGACCACCGACAACCGCCGCAGTTCGTCCGGGGAGACGCTCTCGTTGACCGCGTGGATCTGCGCCTCCGGCTCGCTCAGGCCGATCAGCAGGATCTCCGCCTTGGGGTAGAGCCTGCCCAGGGTGTTGCACAGCGGGATCGAGCCGCCCATGCCCGCGGTGGCCATCTCGGCGCCGTCGTACGCCTCGCGCATCGCCTCGGCCATCGCGGTGTACGCCGGGCTGGTGGTGTCCGCGCTGAACGGCTGGCCCTGGCCCACCTGCTCCACGGCCAGCCGCGCGCCCCAGGGGACGCGGGACTCCAGATGGGCGGTGAGCAGCCTGGTCGCCTCGGCGGCGTCCGTGCCCGGCGGAACCCGCAGGCTGATCAGCGCCTGGGCGCTCGCCTGCACCGACGGGGTGGCGCCGACGACGGGCGGGCAGTCGATGCCCAGGACGGTGACGGCGGGGCGGGCCCAGATGCGGTCGGCGACGGTGCCCGAGCCGATCAGCTCCACTCCGTCGAGCACCCTGGCGTCCCTGCGGAAGTCCTCCTCCGGGTACTGCAGGCCCTCCCAGACGGAGTCAGAGGGCAGCCCGTCGACGGTCGTCGAGCCGTCCTCGGCGCGCAGCGAGTCCAGCATCCGGATGAGCGCGGCGAGCGCGTCCGGGGCCGCGCCGCCGAACTGGCCGGAGTGCAGATTGCCCTCCAGGGTGTCCACCCGGACCTTCAGCATCGTCATCCCGCGCAGCGTCGCGGTGACGGTCGGCAGCCCGGCGCGGAAGTTGCCGGAGTCCCCGATGACGACGGCGTCGGCGGTCAGCAGCTCCGGGTGAGCCTCGGCGTAGAGCTCCAGGCCCCCCATGCCCATCTCCTCGGAGCCCTCGGCGATCACCTTGACGTTCACCGGCACCCCGCCGTTGGCCTTCAGGGCGCGCAGTGCGAGCAGGTGCATGATGAAGCCGCCCTTGCAGTCGGCGGCACCGCGCCCGTACCACCGCCCGTCGCGCTCGGTCAGCGTGAACGGCGGGGAGAGCCAGGCCGCCTCGTCCAGCGGCGGCTGCACGTCGTAGTGGGCGTACAGCAGCACGGTGGGGGCGCCGGCCGGGCCGGGCAGGAAGCCGTAGACCGACTGAGTGCCGTCCGGGGTGTCCAGCAGGGCCACGTCGGTGAAGCCCTCGGCGCGCAGCGCGTCCGCCACCCACCGGGCCGCCCCCGCGCACTCCTCGGGCGGGAACTGCGCCGGGTCGGCGACCGATTTGAAGGCCACCAGCTCGCCGAGTTCGGTACGGGCCCGGGGCATCAGCGAGGCTACGGTGGCTGCCAATGCGTCGTGCGCCATGGGGAACGCTCCTTCGTGGTGCTGCGTTGTGTGCCTGTGGGCGGGATCACCGTGCGTACAGGCGGATGTGTGGTGCCGATACTCCCACAGGGGGATCCGGGAGGCCGCGACACTAGGATGCGGCGGTAACCGGAAGCGGCCGAGCGGGAGCGGTAACACACGTGAGCAGGGAAAGCGTCGAGGGCGCCGAGGACACGGACCGGCAGAACCCGGTGTGGGATGTGGTGGTTGTGGGAGCGGGGCCGGCCGGGGCCTCCGCGGCGTACGCCGCGGCCGTCACCGGACGCCGGGTCCTGCTCCTGGAGAAGGCGGAACTCCCCCGTTACAAGACGTGCGGCGGAGGCATCATCGGGCCCTCCAGGGACGCCCTGCCGCCCGGTTTCGAACTGCCCCTGCGCGACCGGGTGTACGCGGTGACCTTCTCGCTGGACGGCAGGTTCGCCCGCACCCGGCGCTCCCGGAACATGCTGTTCGGGCTGGTCAACCGGCCCGAGTTCGACCACGCGCTGGTGGAGTCCGCGCAGAAGGCCGGCGCGGAGCTCTGGACGGGCGCCACCGTCACCCGCGTCGAGCAGCACGGCCCGGCCGTCCCCGACCGGCGCACCGCGGCCGTGGTCCTCTCCGACGGCCGCACCGTCCTGGCCCGCGCCGTGGTCGGCGCGGACGGCAGCGCCAGCCGGATAGGAGCCCACGTCGGGGTGAAGCTCGACCAGGTGGACCTGGGGCTGGAGGCCGAGATCCCGGTGCCGCCGACGGTGGCCGAGGACTGGGCGGGCCGCGTCCTCATCGACTGGGGCCCGCTGCCCGGCAGTTACGGCTGGGTCTTCCCCAAGGGCGACACGCTCACGGTGGGGGTGATCTCCGCCCGCGGCGAGGGCGCGGCCACCAAGCGCTACCTGGAGGACTTCATCGCCCGCCTCGGGCTCTCCGGCTTCGAGCCCGCGGTCTCCTCGGGCCACCTCACCCGCTGCCGCTCGGCGGACTCCCCGCTGACCCGGGGCCGGGTCCTGGTCTGCGGGGACGCGGCCGGACTGCTGGAGCCCTGGACGCGCGAGGGCATCTCCTTCGCCCTGCGCTCCGGGCGGCTGGCGGGTGAGTGGGCGGTGCGGGTCGCCGAGGCGCACGACGCGGTGGACGCCCGCCGCCAGGCCCTCAACTACGCCTTCGCCGTGAAGTCGGGGCTGGGCGTGGAGATGGGCGTGGGAAGCCGGATGCACGCCGTCTTCGCCCGCCGCCCGAAACTGCTGCACGCGGTGCTCACCGGCTTCCGCCCGGCGTGGAACGCCTTCGCGCGGATCACCCGGGGGACGACCACCCTCGGAGAACTCGTCCGCACCCACCCCCTGGCCCAGCGGGCCCTGGAGAGAATGGACCGCTGAGCGTCCTCCTCCGGCGCCCCGTCCCGCGGACCGCCCGACACCGGGGCCTGCGGGGCGGTGCGCCGGAACGGGCCCGGGGTCAGGACGCCAGCGCCGACTCCGGCAGCAGCGAGGGGTCCTGGCGCACGATCCGCGCGTGCAGCTCCCGCAGCGCGGGGCCGGGTTCCGCGCCCCGCTCCTCCAGGAGCCGGCGCCGGGCCTCCTCGTAGGCCAGCAGCGCGTCCGCGGGACGGTCGCAGCGGTACAGCGCCAGCATCAGGAGCCCCACCAGCCGCTCGCGCAGCGGATGCCGGGCCACCTGCCGCGCCAGCTCGGGGACGCACTCGCGGTACCGGCCCAGCTCCAGGTCGCCCTCCAGCCGGGTCTCCAGCACCATCAGCCGCTTCTCCGCCCAGCGGCGACGCTCACCGTCCAGGTAGGGGCCGGCCAGGCCCTCGGCGAACTCGCCGCGCCACAGCTCCTCCGCCTCCCTCGCCAGTGCGCCCGCCCGGCGCAGATCGCCCGACTCGCGCGCGGACAGCGCCTCGCGCAGCAGCGTCCGCCGTTCCGCCAGGTCGTCGATCCCGGCGTTCTCCAGCCGGTAGCCGCTGCCGGTCCACACCAGTTCCGGGGACGAGCAGCCCTCACCCGCCGCCGCGAAGGCCCGGCGCAGACCGGAGACGTACTTCTGGGCCAGATTCCGCACGTGCGAGGGCGGTTCGCAGCCCCAGACCGCGCTCACCAGCGCGTCGTACGACATCGGCCGCCCCTCCTGGAGCAGCAGGACGGCGAGCACCGCCTGCTGCCGGGGCGGCCCCAGCGGCACCTCGTTCCCCCCGCGCAAGGCTCGCAGCGGACCGAGCAGTTCGAATCGCAGACCCTCAGCCATGTGCCCTCCCTCGCCGCCCCAATGAGCCTACGTCCTGGACGGCGTTCCAGTGGATCTTCCCGCGAAGGCCGGCGATCCGCGTCACCGGCGCCGGCGCCGCACGCCCCTCAGGAGTCCGTGCGCTCCGGGGCCGGGTCGCTCCACCGGACGGCGGAGCCGGCGTGCCACAGGCGGGCGAGTCCCGCGTCCCCCTCGACGGACACCCGCTTCCCGTACGGCCGACGGTTCCACAGCGCGAGGTAGAGGTCCTCGGCCTCTCCGGCGACGGCGCAGTCCGCCGCCGCGTCCTCCCCCCGGCTCACCACCGGCGGCTCGGGGGAGAGGCGCAGGGTCCACGGGGGGAACCCCCGTGCCGTCACCCGCAGGACCCGGGGGCGGGCGGAGCGCACCCGGCTGGTGGTGCGGGTGTGGAAGCCGACCAGGAGTTCGTCGATCCCGTCTGCGGCGAAGAGCGGGTCCACGGGGGAGGGGTCCGGGCCCGAGGCCAGTTCGGCGTCGACGCGGTGGACGGCCGTCTCATGGGCCTGGCGCCGCGCCCAGAAGACGCGGGGAGAGCGCGCCCCGCGCAGGAACGTCCAGCACTCCAGGTCCGCGGGGGCCTCCCGCAGCGCGGCCAGCAGCCTCCGGTGCCCCCGGGCGAACCAGTCCGGCAGCAGCTCGTCCGGCACGTCCGCCTCCGGCGCGGGCACGTCGCGGGCGCGCCCCTCGGAGACGATGCGGCCCGCCCAGCGGTGGACCGTCCCCTGGTGGGTCACCAGATCGCGGACGCGCCACCCGGGACAGGTGGGGACCTGGGCGTCCCATCCCGCGCGCACAGCCGCGGCGAGCAGCAACTCGCCTTCCTCCCCGAGGATTTCGAGGTAGCGGTCGATGTCCACGAAGGCAGTGTGCCAGGGCGTGCCGCGGCCCGTTCGCGTCGGTCGGGCCACCCCGCTTTGTTCGCGGTGGATACAAAGCCAGAATGGGACGGTGACCCCGACGCGTACAACAAAGCTGGAGAGAGGCCGCGGTGCCCTCGGCCCGGCGCTGGAACTCGTGCACACCGGACGCGCGCCCACCCGCGCCGTGCTCACCGCGGAGCTCGGTGTGACCCGGGCGACCGCCGGAGCCGTGGCCGCTGAGCTGGAGGCGCTCGGGCTGATCACCGTCGACTCCCGGCCCGCCGTCGCCGCCGGCTCCCAGGGCCGCCCCTCCCACCGGCTGTCGGTCGACCCCGAGGGCCCGGTCGTCCTGGCGGCCCAGGTGCACGCCGACGGGTTCCGTGCCGCCCTCGTCGGGCTCGGCGGCCGGATCGTCGCCACCGTGCCCGGCGCCGTGACCGTGGAGGCCGATCCGGCCCAGGTCCTCACCGAGGTCGTCGGCGCCGGAGCCGGGCTGCTGCGCGAGACCGGCCGGCGCTGCCTGGGCGCCGGTCTGGCGGTGCCCTCCGCCGTCGCCGAGCCGGAGGGCACCGCCCTCAACCCGCTGCACCTGGCCTGGCCCCCGGGAGCGCCGGTGCGGGAGATCTTCACCCGCTGCCTGGCCGAGGCAGGCGTCACCGGGCCGTCCGGCGACGCGCCCGCGACCGGCTACGCCGCCAACGACGTCAACCTCGTGGCCCTGGCCGAGCACCGCCACGGCGCGGGCCGCGGAGCTCGCGACCTGCTGTGCGTGGCCACCGGGCACCGCGGCGTCGGCGGCGCGCTCGTCCTCGACGGCCGTCTGCACACCGGCAGTTCGGGTCTGGCCCTGGAGGTCGGCCATCTGACCGTGGATCCGGACGGCAGGCCCTGCCACTGCGGCGGACGCGGCTGCCTGGACGTGGAGACCGACCCGCTGGCCTTCCTGGAGGCCGCCGGCCGCGAGCCCGGCCCGGAGACCGGCCTGCTCAAGCGCGCCCTGGAGCTGCTGCGCACGGAGTACGCCACCGACCCGGCCGTGCGCGACGCCGCACACCTGCTCATCGACCGGCTCGGCCTGGGCCTGGCCGGTCTGGTCAACATCCTCGACCCGGACCGGATCATCCTCGGCGGGCTGCACCGCGCACTGCTGGAGGCGGACGCCGGGCGGCTGCAGAGCGTCATCGCCGAGCGCAGTCTGTGGGGACGTGACGGCGGGGTGCCGGTGCTCGCCTGCGCGCTGGACTACAGCGGCCTGGTGGGCGCCGCCGAACTCGCCTGGCAGCCGGTCCTGGACGACCCCATGGCGGTGGCGCGGGGCTGACCGGGGCTGGACCGGGGTTTCGCGGGCGGGTGCCGCCTCCGGCCCGGTCCGTCAGGCGCGCGGCAGGGGTTCGGGCCGGGCCGCGGGGCCCGCCGCGGCGGGCCCCGGCACCGGCAGGGTGATCCGCGCGGCCCGGCCGGTACCGCCGCTCCGGGCCGGTGGGCGTTCGCCCGCGAGGAGCGCCCCCATGACGTGGGTGGGGGAGAGCTGCGGCGCGTGGTCGCGCACGGAGATCGTCAACCGGTCGAGGAGCAGCGCGATCTCCACGGTGCAGCGCCCGTCCGGGCCCGTCTGCCGCAGGGCTCCCGCCAGCAGTTCGGCGACGCCGTCGGCGGCCGGGCCGACGAGCGCCTCCAGCTTCCAGTAACGCAGTTGGGCCGACACGATGCGGCGGATCTGACCGGTTCGAGAGGGCAGCGCCTGGAACTCCACCGTCCGCTGCCGGCCGGACGCGCTGGGGTGACTGATCACGACTGCGGCTCCCTGATGAGAGTTGGGGGTGTCCGGACGACGGAAGGAGGGCGTCGGGCACTCTGACGGCCGCTACGGCATAGACATCAGCGTGATTCAGGTGGTGAAAAGGTGCAAATCAGGCGACCTTTCCGGGTGGGTGCACCCCCGGCGGGTGCTCATCGGGCCCCGGGCCCCGGACTCCGGGCACCTCAGCCGTCGGCCGGGGCCGCGCGCCGCTTCGCCGCGACCTTCGCCGCCCCGGACCTCCCCGGCGCCCCGCCCGCCCGGGCGCGGGCACCGCGCAGCGCGGCCACCAGGCCGTCGCTCGTCTGCCCCTTCAGACGCAGCGCGTACCAGGTGCCGTTGACGGCCGCCAGGGCCCGTCCGCGCGCGGCGTACCACGGCTCGCTGACGCGGACCTGCTCCACCGGCGCACTGTCGATCTCACGGCCGTAACTGGTCAGCAGCACCAGTCGCCCGTCGCGGACGACGACCTGCCCGGCCCGGGTGAGGGACCGCAGCCACCGGGCTATCCGCACTCCGGTGGCACTGAACTCGGGCTCCGCCACAGCGCAACGCCTCCCACCTCGTCACCGCCGGCCCGCCTCACGGCCGGGCCGTCACCGGCGCCACCCCCACCGGGTGCTGCCCCGTCCGTCCTGTCCTGCCCTGTCATGAAGTCTGCACCCACCCGGGCCGACGCGCCAGGGTGCGCGTACCCCACTGCGCGCACCGCGGTGCGTGTCCGGCGGCGCACGCGCCCCGAGGACGACACCTCCGGCCCCGGTGCCGTCCCGCACGCCCCCGCAGGCGTCTCAGGGGCGGGCCTCCCGCCCGTCCCCGCCGAGGCTCCGGCCCTGTTCGGCGGGCCCTCCGTCCGCCACCACCAGATCCAGTTCCGGCAGCGCCTCGCGGACCTCCGCACGCGTCCGCTCCGGCATGCCGCCGTCGGTCACCAGCGTGTCCACCTCCGCCAGTGAGGCGAACGAACTCAGTCCCACCGTCCCCCACTTGGTGTGGTCGGCGACGACCACCACCCGCCGCGCGGAGCGCACCAGGCGGCGGTTGGTCTCCGCCTCGGCCAGATTGGGCGTGGACAGCCCGGCCTCGGCGGATATGCCGTGCACGCCGAGGAAGAGCACGTCGAAGTGGAGCGAGCCGATCGCCGCGTCCGCCACCGGCCCCACCAGGGAGTCCGACGGGGTGCGAACCCCGCCGGTGAGCACCACCGTCGCCGCCCCCGGACGGCCGCCCCGCGAGGCGTCCGCGCGCTGCGCGGTGTGGAAGACGTCCGCCACCCGCAGCGAGTTGGTGACCACCGTCAGGTCCGGCACGTCCAGCAGGCACCGGGCCAGCGCGTACGTCGTCGTCCCCCCGGAGAGCGCGATCGCGCCGCCCGGCACCGCCATCGCCGCCGCGGCCCGCGCGATGTCCTCCTTGGCGTCCTGCTCCAGCGACGACTTCGCCTCGAACCCCGGCTCGTGCGTACTCGCCCCCGGCACCGGCACCGCACCGCCGTGCACCTTCTCCAGCACGCCCTGCCGCGCCAGCGCGTCCAGATCGCGGCGCACGGTCATGTCCGAGACGTTGAGCCTGCGGGTCAGCTCGTTGACCCGCGCCCCGCCGCGGCGCCTGACCTCCTCCAGAATGAGCGCGCGCCGCTGCTCCGCCAGGAGGTTCTGGTTGTCGCCCACCTGCTGGTCCGTCCCTTCTGGTCCACCGGCTGCCGCACGCGTGATCGCGGGCGCTGCCGTGTGCGCGGATACGGGCATCTGTTCGGCTCCATCCTTCCACGCGGCCGCGGCGCGCTCCGAAGCGCGATCGTGACGCCCGGTCCGGCCGGTCGGGCTGCGCACGGGGCCCCGCAGCCGCCATCCTGGATTCCGCCGCGGGGCACCGCGGGAAACGGGGACACACCGGATCGGGGGGAGCGCAGCATGCCCGAGAACCGCCCGGCGACGCCGGCGGGACAGCGCCGCGGCCAGGGGGAGCCGGCGCTGGAACTCCTGGTGCACGGAGTCGGCGGCACCACACCGCAGGAGATGCTCGGCGACCCGCGCACGGTGCGGATCACCGGCGACGACACCGCCGGCATCCACCGCCGCGCCGACGACGCGGACGCCGAGAGCCGCTTCGGGGAGTACTCCGGCGGCCTGACCGCCGACCGGTCGGCCGACCCCCTCGCCGAGCCGTCGGCCGACCGCGCCCGGCAGCGGCCGATCCCCGAGGCGTACTGCTGGTCCAACCTCACCTCCGGCAACAGCGCCCGCGCCCTGTGGCTGCTCCTGCTGCCGTTCATGGTCGCCAACCTCGCCCACTGGATGCGTCCGGCCGCCCCCGCACGCCACCGCGGCCAGCGCCTCTACGACGTCCTGGTGCGGCTGGTGGCGCTCTCCCTGACCGTGCTGCTCACCGCCGCGGCCTGCGAGGTCGCGCTCGACCTGGTGGCCTGGCAGTGCGCCGCCTCCGAGCGCTGCGCGCGCGACAAGTCCTGGCTCGGGCCGCTCACCGGGGGCTGGTGGGCCTCGCCCGGCCGCCGCCTGGTCCTGGCCGCGCTGGTGCCCGCCGCGCTGACCGCCCTGCTGTGGTGGCTTTCGCACCGCACCTGGAGCGCCTACGAGTCCGCCTCGCCGCCCCCGCGCCCGCCGGGCCCGGCCCGGCCGCTGCCCGGCGGGGAGCGGCCCGCGCTCTCCCTGCCGGGCTTCTGGTACGGCCGCCGCCTGGTCTCCAGGCTGCGTGCCGCCCACACCGCGGCCGGACTGCTCACGGTCGCCACCGCCCTGCTGACCGCGGCCGCCTCCCACGACCTGCGCCCCGGCGGCGACGCCGCGCCGGAGATCCTGGCCCGGGCGCTGACCGCCGTCCTCGCTGCGGGCTGGGCGGCGACCGTACTGGTCGCGGTCCGCAAGGGCCGCACCGAGTCCGAGCCGGACGAGCGGATCGACCGGTGGGCGTCGAAGGTCCTGCCGGGCGCCGCGCTGGGCGCACTGGCGCTGACCGCCGTGCACGCCGCCTGGCCGCGTCCGGACTGGGCCTCCTCCGCCCAGCTGCCGGGCACCGGCGTGTTCGCCTGGCTCGCGCTCCTCCAGGGCGCGCTGGCCGCCGCCATCGCCGTGACCGCGTACGTCCTGCACCGGGCGGCGCCGCCGGGCTCGTGCGCCGGACGGTGCGCCATGGGCGGACTGGGCGGCGCCGCGGTCGCCTTACTGGCCTGCGCGCTCGGCGGAGTGCTCACCGGCGGCGTGGCCCAGCGGGTGGCGGACTGGCTGGACAAGGACGGCACCCCGGGCGTGGCCGGCGGCGCCATAGCGGGGCCGCCGGTGCTGCTGAGCTGGCAGGCCGCGGTGATCCCCGTCCTGCTGGTGGTCGTGGTGGCCTTCGCGCTGGTCGCGGCGGTACGGGCGGGGCGGACGCGCAGGCGGCTGACCCCCGGGATCGTCGAGTCCTACGAGGGCGAGCCCCGCGAGCTGGAGTCCCGCAGCCGCCAGATCGCCCGTGTCGTCGCCTGGGCGCGGCTGACCGACTCCGCGCCGGTCCTGATCGCCTCCGTCACCGTCACCACCGTGCTGCTGGGCGCCGGCGCCCTGGCGGGCGCGGCCCGCACCGGCCTCCCACCGGGACCGGCCGCGGCCTCCTGGCCCGGCCCGCTGCCCGCCGCGGCCCAGGCCGTCCAGGCGCTCGGCTCCTGGCTGATGGGCGCGATGGTGGTGCTGCTGGTGGCGATGGGCCGCCGCGCCTACCGCGACGCGGCCGCCCGCCGCACCGTCGGCATCCTGTGGGACGTGGGCACCTTCTGGCCGCGTGCCGCCCACCCCTTCGCGCCGCCCTGCTACGCCGAGCGCGCGGTGCCGGACCTCACCTGGCGGATGTGCACCTGGACCGCGCGCACCGGCGGCCGGCTGGTGATCTCCGGGCACTCCCAGGGCAGCGTGCTGGCCGCCGCCGCCGTCTGGCAGCTCGACCCCGACACCCGCGGACGGGTCGCGCTGCTCACCTACGGCTCCCCGCTGGAGCGGCTCTACGGGCGCTGGTTCCCCTCCTGCTTCGGCCCCGCTCCGCTGCGCGCGCTGAGCGAGGAGGTGGACTGCTGGCGGAACCTGTGGCGCCGCACCGATCCGATCGGCGGCCCGGTGATGACCGGCGAGGAGGACGCGGACGAGGTGGACCGCGGCCCGCTGAGGGACCCGCTGCACTACGGCCGCACCCCCGAACACCCGCTTCCCGCGCCGATCCTGGGGCACGGCGACTACCAGGCCGACCCCGCCTTCGACGCCGAACGCGCGGCGCTGCTGGACCGGCTGGACCGGTTGGCCGAGGGGCGCGAGGCGCCCTGCGTACCGGCCCAGCCCGAACGGCGGCCCGAGCGGCGGCCCGAACGGTGACCCGGGCACCGGGACGCCCCCGGGAGGCGGCCACCGGGCCGGGCTGTCCGGGCGGGCCGGATCAGTGCCGGGGCCCCTGCGGCAGGTCCTCGGGGTGGAGCAGCGTCAGGTCGTCGGTGTCCGGATCGTCGAGCTGGGCGACCCGGCCCGCGTGCCGTTCGACCATGGCCTCGAAGGTCTGCCGCGCGGTGCGGCCGTTGCCGAACGTCGGCCCCTTGGGCAGCTCGGCGAAGTACCTCAGCAGCGCGTCGGCCGTGCCGTCGGCGAGCTGGTACTCGTGCTCCTCGGCCTGCTGCCCCACGATCCGCAGCAGCTCCTCGGGCGTGTAGTCGCCGAAGGTGATGGTCCGTGAGAAGCGTGAGGCCACACCGGGGTTGACCTCCAGGAAGCGCTTCATCTCCGCGGTGTAGCCGGCGACGATGACGACCACCTCGTCGCGGTGGTCCTCCATCAGCTTCACCAGGGTGTCGATCGCCTCCCGGCCGAAGTCCCGGCCCGAGTCCTCGGGCGAGAGGGCGTACGCCTCGTCGATGAACAGCACGCCGCCGCGCGCCCGGTCGAACGCCTCCTGGGTGCGGATCGCCGTCGAGCCGATGTGCTCGCCGACCAGGTCCACCCGGGAGACCTCCACCAGGTGACCGCGCTCCAGCACCCCGAGGGAGTGCAGGATCTCCCCGTAGAGCCGGGCGACCGTGGTCTTGCCGGTGCCGGGGGACCCGGTGAACACCAGATGCCTGCGCGCGGAGGCCGCCTTGAGACCGGCCTCGCGGCGCCTGCGGCCCACCTCGATCATGTCGATGAGGGCCCGCACCTCCCGCTTGACGCTCTCCAGGCCCACCAGCGCGTCGAGTTCGCCCAGCACCTCCTTCGCCGGCCGTGCCTCCTTCCCCGGCCCGTCCTTCCCCGGCCCGCCGGATGCCTCACCGGAGGAGATCCCGCCGGACGGGGACGCGTGGGCGGGCGAGGCGGAGGGCGCCGCGGCCGCCGACTGCTGGGGTATGCCGCCCAGCAGACCCGCGGTCTGGACGGCCGGGGGGAGCGGCGGCCCGGGCTCGGAGGCGACCGGCGCGGAACTCTGGTCGCTGGTGCAGTCCTCGGCGACGGGCCCTCCGTCGGCGAACTCGTAACCCCCGCGCGCGCAGCGCTCGGTGCGGCAGCGGCGCAGCGTGGTGCGGCAGCCGTCGATCACGTGGAAGCCGTAGCCGCGGGAGCCGGCCACCCGGCAGTTCGAGAAGGTGCCGCGCCCCTCGGCGGAGACGTAGAAGCCCGCCTCCACCGGATCGGTCACGGTGCAGCGGTCGATCTCCGGATCGGCGCCCTTGGTGACGATCACGCCCGTCCCGACGGCGTCGACCGTGCAGTTGGCCAGGGTGCCGCCACTGCCGTGGTCGCGGAACCAGGCGCCGGTGGCGGCCTCCCGGATACGGCAGTCGTCCAGCTGGACCGTCCCGCCGTCGCTCACCGACACCGCCGTGTTGCGCACCTGCGCCAGATCGCTGTCGAGGACGTCTGCCCGCGAGCCCCGGTCCAGGACGAACAACGCGTCCGGCACGTCGTGGACCCGGCAGGAGTCCAGCAGGGCCGAGGCGCCGTCGCTGACCCACACCGCCGGGTAGTCGCCCGTGCTCTCCTGGATCTCGCACCCGTTGGCGTCCACACGGGTGCCCGGATCCCACACCGACAGGCCGTTGCGGCCGAAGCGGCGCACCGTGGAGCGGGTCAGCGTCAGCACCGAGCGCGAGCGCAGGTCGACCGCGTTCTCCGGGATGTCGTGGATCTCGCAGTCGGCGAGGGTGAGCACCGCGTCGGTGTCCAGGGTGACGCCGTCGGCGGAGGTGCGGTGCACCCGGCACTCGGTGAGGTTCCCGACCGCCCGGGAGGCCACCTGCACCCCCGCGCCCTTGATTTCGTACACCTCGCAGCCCACCGCGTCCACCGCGCTGCCCTCCCCGGACAGCGAGAGCCCCGCGCCCGAGGCGTGGTGGACCCGGCAGCGCTCCAGCCGGGGGTGGGCGCCATCGTGCACCGCGATGCCCGACTGCCCCGCCGCGACCACCTCGCACTCCTCGAACAGCCCGCCCGCGCCCCCGCCGACGCCGATGCCCACCCCGGCCGGGTTGTCCACCGTGCAGCGGCGCAGGGTCGGCCTGGCCCCGGAGCGCACCTCGATGCCCGAGGCCGACCGCGTCACCACCCGCAGACCGGACAGCTCGGCCACGCAGTCCTCGATCAGCAGCGCGGGCGCCGCGGCGTCCTGGCCCTCGATCTGCAGGTCGCGCACGACCGCCGCGGCGCGTACGGTCAGCGCCACCCCGTCGGCGGGGGCCAGACGAACCGAGCCGCCGTCGGAGCGCTCCGGGCCGCGCAGGGTGACGGCGCGTTCGACCACCAGGTTCTCGCGGTAGGTGCCGGGAGCGACGGTCAGCACGTCGCCGTCACCGGCGGCGGCGAGTGCGGCGGAGATGGTGGCGTAGTCTCCCGTGCGGCGCCGCCACCGCGACGAGCTGGTGTGCGTCACCTGGACCAAGCCCTGTGCCATGGACCGCCTTGCCCCAAACCTCGTGCGAACCTCGACCGCGCTGCCGCGCGCATCCGGATGCACCACCGTAGCGTGTGCCGGACCGATGGGATGACCGGTCCACCCGCCACGGCAGGGGCGGGCCCTCCGCGTGTCTGTCCTGGCCGGATTCGGGCCGGATTCGGCCGGGGCCACGGTCAGTTCGACCGGCCGGCACGCCCCCAGTCGGGGCCCACCCGGGCCCACTCCTCCTCCCAGCGCGCGTAGCGCCGGGCCATCAACCGCCGTACCAGCAGCCGCCGTACGGTCTCCACCAGACCGGCCGCGGCCACCGCCGTACCGAACCCGGCCAGGGCGGCGTGCGAGGACGCGGCGGCGGCGTCCATCGGGCGTGCGGCGATCTCGCCGCGGGCGTCCACCCACACGCGCAGCCGGTCACCGGGCTCGGTCGGGCGGCTGGTGACGACCGTGCCCGAGTGGGTGCGGCCGTCGGCCGCCGTCCAGGTGGCGTTCACCCGGTGACCGGACTCGGTCTCGGGGCTGTCGGCCACGGGCGGAGTGCTCTGGGCCACCGTCGCCCACACCTGGTGCCGCTGCCGCTGCTGCTCGCGTACGACGCCCATCAGCGTCTCGTGCGCGGTCCGGGTGCCCCACAGCGCGACGGCGGGGGTGGCCAGGGTCATCAGCAGGACGGCGGCCAGCGCCAGCCAGCCCTCCACACGGTCGGTGGTCCGGCACAGCGGGTTGCCCCGCCACCGCCACAGCCCGGCGATCGCTCGCACGATCGCTCACCCCCCTTGCCGTCGCCGGTCGCCGCCTGCCCGGTCTCGCACGGGAGCGGGTGGACGGGGAGAGGACGACGGCACGGCTCCGGGCAGGTCGATGGCCGGGAAACCCGGTGACGCCGTTTCTCTTCCACGACCGAGCTTATCGGCACCGGAGCGCACTGCACAGCCGCTCAGCGGGCCCGGAAGGGGTGAACGGAAGGGGCGGGAAAGGGACCCGGGCGCCCCCTCGGACGGCGGCACGGCGCCCTTCGGGGTGCGCCGTGGGTCTGATCCGCCCGTGGCGGGGGACTGGGGTCTGCACACCCGTCCGCCGCGGTCCGCGAGGACCGCCCGCACACAAAGACGTGAGGACAGTGAACCGCTCAGCCCAGCTCCCCGTCGTCGTCGGCGTCGACGGCTCGGACCACTCCCTGCGCGCCCTGGACCGGGCGGTGGAGGAGGCCGTGCTGCGGGGCGCACCCCTGCAGGTCCTGTGCGGCGCGCCCACCCACCGGCTCGCGCCCGGCGGCGTCCGGGAGGGCGAGGGGGCCGACGCGGCCGAGGCTGCGGCCGGGGGCGCGGGCGCGGGTGACGGC
>NZ_JBKJFM010000438.1:0-252 GCF_046614825.1 Streptomyces nanhaiensis | reverse complement strand
TGAGAGAGAACCGTCCTACCAGGGGCTTTACGTCTGCCCGCCACCGGGGCAGGGCTGCCCGAATCGTCCGGACACCAGAGCCTCATCCGGCTTCGCGTAGATCATTTCGCTGAGAAAACCTCACTGAGCCTCTTCCAACCTGACGGGTGGTTGGACCAGCGACCCCGGTGGCGGGCATGAAGAAAGCTCCTGGTAGACGGGTTCACGACCAAGATCACCAGTCCGCCAGGAGCTCTCGTGCTTGTCTACCCG
>NZ_JBKJFM010000437.1:0-253 GCF_046614825.1 Streptomyces nanhaiensis | reverse complement strand
GCTACCTGCACCGGCCGGAGCTGACCGCCGAGCGGTTCACCGAGACCTCCGACGGCCGCTGGTACCGCACCGGCGACCTGGCGCGCTACCGCGCCGACGGCACCCTGGAGTTCCTGGGCCGCACCGATACAACGCCGAGAACCGCCGTCTGCCCTGGAAGCGCGGCATCAAGCCGCTCATCGCCCGGCACGGCACCGCCCATGGTCCCGGACCGGAGAAGACCCGGTAGGCGGTCGAGTGCACTCTTGCCCGG
>NZ_JBKJFM010000436.1:0-255 GCF_046614825.1 Streptomyces nanhaiensis | reverse complement strand
TGGAGGGTGAGATCACCGACCACCTCGGCTATGACAAGCACGATCCCGCCGGGAAGAACGGAGGCAACAGCCGCAACGGGACCCGGGCCAAGACCGTGCTGACGGACGTCGGCCCGGTCGAGCTAGCTGTGCCCCGCGACCGCGAGGGCAGCTTTGATCCGAAGATCGTCAAGAAGCGGCAGAAGCGCCTGACCGGCGTGGACGAGATGGTGATCTCCCTGTCCGCGAAGGGCCTGACCACCGGCGAGGTCCAGG
>NZ_JBKJFM010000435.1:0-255 GCF_046614825.1 Streptomyces nanhaiensis | reverse complement strand
AGTTCGCCGATGCGTGGGGCAAGAAGTATCCGGCGATCGTCCGGCTCTGGGAGAACGCCTGGGAGGACTTCACTCCGTTCCTCCGGTTCGACACCGAGATCCGCCGCATCGTCTGCACGACGAACGCGATCGAGTCGGTGAACGCCCGGATTCGGCGGGCAGTCAAGGCTCGCGGGCACTTCCCGAACGAGCAGGCCGCCTTGAAGTGCGTCTACATGGCGATCATGTCGCTGGACCCGACCGGCAAGGGCCAGG
>NZ_JBKJFM010000434.1:0-255 GCF_046614825.1 Streptomyces nanhaiensis | reverse complement strand
CCGTTCTTCCCGGCGGGATCGTGCTTGTCATAGCCGAGGTGGTCGGTGATCTCACCCTCCAGGGCGGACTCCAGCAGCCGCTTGGTCAGCTGCTGGAGCAGCCCACCCTCGCCGGTCAGCCGCAGGCACTCGGCCTGAGCGCGGCCGACCAACTCGTCGATGGGCTGGTCGTCCACCTTCTTCGCCAGCTGCGGCTCAGCGGCCTTGACGGACTCGGCCTCGGTCACGTTGTCGCTGGTCATCGATGCATCTTCC
>NZ_JBKJFM010000433.1:0-255 GCF_046614825.1 Streptomyces nanhaiensis | reverse complement strand
GCGGCTTGACCTCGTCCCTGACGATCCCCGGCACCGCCGCCAGCCCGGCCATGTCGATCTCGTTGTCGAAGTGCCCGATGTTGCCCACGATCGCCTGGTGCTTCATCCGCGCCATGTGCTCGGCCAGAATGATGTCCTTGTTGCCGGTGGTGGTGACGAAGATGTCCGCACTCTCCACCACCTCCTCCAAGGTGGCCACCTGGTAGCCGTCCATGGCGGCCTGCAGCGCGCAGATCGGATCGATCTCGGTGACGA
>NZ_JBKJFM010000432.1:0-255 GCF_046614825.1 Streptomyces nanhaiensis | reverse complement strand
CGCGGATGGCCACCTGGTCCTCGCCGCCGGCCGGGGCGGCCAGCACGGCACGCAGGTGTGCGGCGCCGCGTTCGTCGAGCTGCTCGGGCAGGTCGACAAGTCCGCCCCAGCGGTCGGGGTGCTCCAGTGCGGCGACCCGGCCCAGGCCCCAGATCTGTGCCTGGGCGGGGTGGGCCAGCGGGTCGGAGCCGCCGGTGGTGACCGCGCCCTGGGTGACGCACCAGAGCGGAGCCTGGACGCCCGCGTCTCCGAGCG
>NZ_JBKJFM010000431.1:0-256 GCF_046614825.1 Streptomyces nanhaiensis | reverse complement strand
CGCCGGGCTGGCGGCCCGCTGCGAGGTGCAGGTGGCCTACGCCATCGGCAAGGCCGAGCCGGTGGGCCTGTTCGTGGAGACCTTCGGCACGGCCACGGTGGAGCCCGAGCGGATCGAGCAGGCCATCGGCGAGGTCTTCGACCTGCGCCCGGCCGCGATCATCCGCGACCTGGACCTGCTGCGCCCGATCTACGCCCAGACGGCCGCCTACGGCCACTTCGGCCGCGAGCTGCCCGACTTCACCTGGGAGCGCACC
>NZ_JBKJFM010000430.1:0-258 GCF_046614825.1 Streptomyces nanhaiensis | reverse complement strand
GCTGGCCGAGGACGAGGAGGTGTGGGTCTCGGGGCCGGGGTCGCTGTTGCCGGCGGGGCATGCGGCGCTGGTGGAGGCGGCGAACGCGACGGACGGTCCGGTGCCGGAGGGGTTGCTGTACTCGGGGCTGTTGGAGTGGGCCGGGGAGCGGCCGGGCAAGACGGCGGTGGTGGCGGCCGACGGTGTGTTGTCCTACGGGGAGTTGCGGGACCGTGCCTGTGCGGTGGCTCATCGGTTGCGGGAGCTGGGGGTGGGGCC
>NZ_JBKJFM010000042.1:0-37680 GCF_046614825.1 Streptomyces nanhaiensis | reverse complement strand
GGCGCCGCCGCGGCGGCCTGTGCGGACTTCGCGAGCCGGGCCGATGCGGCGGGCGGGAGCGGCCCGGCGGGCGCCGGCGCGGAGCACACGGTGGTCGTCGGCGTTTCGGCGCCCGCCGGGCTGGCCTCCGTGGCCGTGGCCTTCAAGCAGGCCGAACAGGCGCTGTCCGTCGCCCGCCGCCGCGGCCGTGCGCTGGTCGAGCACGAGGACGTGGCCTCCGGCTCGGTGCTCCCGCTGCTGGCCGACGAGGCGGTGCGCGCCTTCGCGGACGGGATGCTGCGCGCGCTGTACGAGCACGACGCGCACGGCCGCGGCGATCTGGTCGCCTCGCTGCACGCCTGGCTCTCCCGGCACGGGCAGTGGGACGCGGCCGCCGCCGACCTCGGCGTCCACCGGCACACCCTCCGCTACCGGATGCGGCGGGTCGAGGAGATCCTCGGCCGGTCGCTGGACGATCCGGACGTGCGGATGGAGCTGTGGCTGGCGCTCAAGGCGACGGCGACCGTGCCCCCGGTCCGGAGGGACCAGGGGCGGTCCCGGAAGGACTGACTCCCGGAGGGGCCGGGCTCCGGAGGGGCCGGTGCCGCGTCGGGACCCCGGGGCGTCGGGACCTCAGGGTGTCAGGACCTCAGGAGCAGTACTGCTGCTCCTTGCCGATCGAGCGGTACATGCAGTCGGCGTTCTCCAGCAGCAGCAGGACGGCTTCCTCGTTGCGGCTGGTCTCCCGCTCGATCACCTCGTCGGGCGGGTAGAAGCCCTCACGCCCGTTCGGGCCGGGGTACATCTCGAAGGTGTAGCTGAAGATGCGGTGCTCGGCCCACAGCCAGTCGTTGATCGTGCCGTCGGTGATGTACAGGTCGCTGGACTGCTGGGGGGTGTAGCCGTTGGACGCGGCCATCGCCCTGCCGACGGTGGCGAAGGCGTTCCGGTCGTCCTGGGTGAGCCCCGGGGCGGTGTCGCTGTAGGTGTAGCCGTACGGCCACAGCACCAGCTCGCTGTAGGTGTGGAAGTCGATGTGCGCCTTGATCTGCTGCTGCCCGCCCACCACGCGGCTGCGGACGAAGTCGGCGACGACCTTCACCTCCGGTGCGGAACCGGCGGACGGACCGCGGTAGGTGGAGCTGGAGGGGCTGGAGGAGGATCCGCCGCAGCAGCCCCACTTGTAGTACCAGTTGCGGTTGAGGTCGGTCCCGACGTAGGAGGAGCCGGAGTTGGGCTGGCGGTTCTTGCGCCAGCTGCGGTAGGTGCCCGAGGCGATGTCGTACTCGCCGCCGTCGGGGTTCACGTCCGCGACGACCCACAGCTCGCGCGCGTTCACCATCCGGGTGATGCGGGAGTCGCTGCCGTACCGCTGCCCGAACTCCCGGATCACGTAGAGCGCCATCTCGACGGTCAGGTGCTCGCGGGCGTGCAGGTGGTGGGTGAGCAGCACCTCCGGCTCGCTCTCGTCGGCGGAGACGTTGTCGCTGATCTTGACGGCGACGATGTCGCGGCCCTGGTAGGTCTTGCCGATGACCTTCTTGGCCATGATGGACGGGTACTTCCGCACGTACCCGTCGATGGCCGCCATGGTCTCGGCGTAGTTGTGGTAGCCGGAGTCGCTCGGCGGGTAGTCGAGGGTGCTCGCCCCGTCGCTCCCGGCTCCCCGCTGCGGGGGAGCGGGCAGCGCGGTGAGGCGGTGGCCGGCCTTCCGCAGCTTCTCGGCCTGCGCGGCGTCGGCGGTGACCACCACCGAGTGCTCGCGCACCGCGTCGACGGCCGCACCCGTACGGGCGATGGCCGTGCGCTGCTGGACGCCGGTGATCCCGGCGATCTCGTACTGCCGCTCGCCGGCGGGGGTGGCCCGCCGGCCGTCGTCTCCGGGAGCGGCGGTGGCCTGCGTCCCGAGCGGAACGGCCAGTGCGAGGGTGAGGAGGAGGGCGGCGGTGAGGGTCCGCCGCCCGTGAGGACGTCTACGCATCGCGTCTCCTGGGGTGTCCAGTTCGACGGGTGGGGGTGGTGCGTTCCGTGCCGTGTCATGGTCGCGGCAAAGTGGCGGGCGGGCAAGCGGGCCGTACCTGCCAAAGCGGTGCGCGGAACAACCCGAGTGATACGCGCCGGACAAGAGTCCCGTACGGCCCGGGCCCCTACGGTGGTGCCAGGAGCCGGCCGCGCAGCAGCCCGGCCCCGACCACCACCTCCACCGCTCCACCACTTCGGAAGGGCCGGGATACGCAGTGACCACAGCGACTTCCCCACACGCGTTCTGGCTCGCCGGCCGCGAGGCGACCGGCGACGAGACCTTCGAGGTCACCTCGCCCTGGGACGGCCGGACCGTCGGCACCGTCAGCGTCCCCACCGAGGCACAGGTCGAGCAGGCCGTGGCCGCCGCGGCCGAGGCGGCCGCGCAGTTCGCGGCCACCCCCGCGCACGTGCGCGCCGCCGCCCTGGACCACGTCCACCGGCGGCTGGCCGAGCGCGCCGAGGAGATCGCGCAGCTGATCTCCGCCGAGAACGGCAAGCCCGTCAAGTGGGCCCGCGGCGAGGTCGGCCGCTGCGTTTCGGTCTTCCGCTGGGCCGCCGAGGAGGCCCGCCGCTTCAACGGCGGCACCGCGCAGCGGCTGGACACGGACGCGGGCGGGACCGGCCGCCTCGCCCTGACCCGCCGCTTCCCGCGCGGACCGGTGCTGGGCATCGCGCCGTTCAACTTCCCCCTCAACCTGTGCGCCCACAAGGTCGCCCCGGCCATCGCGGTCGGCGCGCCGATCATCCTCAAGCCCGCTCCGGCCACCCCGCTGTCCGGACTGCTCATCGGCGAACTGCTGGCCGAGACGGACCTGCCGGCCGGTTCCTGGTCGGTGCTCCCCGTGCCCAACGACCGCATGCCGTCCCTGGTGGCCGACGAGCGCCTGCCGGTCATCTCCTTCACCGGGTCCGGCCCGGTGGGCTGGTCCATCCTGGACGCGGTGCCCCGCAAGCGCGTCACGCTGGAGCTGGGCGGGAACGGCGCGGCCGTCGTACTGGCCGACTACTCCTCCGACGCCGACCTGGACCACGCCGCGCAGCGCATCGCGACCTTCTCCAACTACCAGGGCGGCCAGTCCTGCATCTCCGTCCAGCGCGTCATCGCCGACGCCTCGCTCTACGACCGGCTGGTGCCCAGGGTGGTCGAGGCCGTCGAGGCGCAGGTCACCGGCGACCCCGCCGACGACGCCACCGACGTCGGCCCGCTGATCAGCGAGGACGCCGCGAAGCGGGTGGAGTCCTGGGTCGACGAGGCGGTCGCGGCCGGCGCGAGGCTGCTGGCCGGCGGCAAGCGCGACGGCGCCTCGTACGCCCCCACCGTCCTCGCGGACGTGCCCGCCGACGCCACGGTCTCCTGCGAGGAGGTCTTCGGACCCGTGCTGACGCTGACCTCGGTCGACGGCGAGGAGGCCGCCTTCGCCGCGGTCAACGACTCGAAGTACGGCCTGCAGGCGGGGGTCTTCACCCACGACCTGCAGGCGGCCTTCCGCGCCCACCGCGCCCTGGAGGTCGGCGGCGTGGTCATCGGCGACGTGCCCTCCTACCGCGCCGACCAGATGCCCTACGGCGGCACCAAGGAGTCCGGCGTCGGACGCGAGGGCGTGCTGTTCGCCATGGAGGACTACACCTACGAGCGGGTGATGGTCCTCACCGGCCTGGACCTGTAGCCCCTCCGCTCCGGCTGCCCGGCTGCCCGGCCGCCCGGGCGGCCGCCGCGGCCCGGCCCCGGAAGGAGGACCGGGCCGCGGCGCGGACCCGCCTGTCGTCAGGTGGCTTCGGCGGAAGAGGGACCGCCGAAGCCCAGACGGGCCAGTCTGAGGGAGCCGCGCAGGGCGACGCGCAGATCGCGCACGCCCGAGGGCGGATCGTCCAGGGCGGCCCGCACGGTGGTGTAGGCGTAGCGGTCGCCGGTGCGGGGGACGGCGAGACGGGCCAGGACGCGGCCTTCGCCGTCACCCCCGCCACCCTCGCGGCCGCCGTCCGCGATCAGCACGATCTCCGCCTCGCCCGGCTCGGCGCGGGCGGCCACCACCGTCACGGAACCGGCACCGGTTCCGAAGTCGCAGTCGTGGAAGACCAGTTCGGCCGCCCCGGAGCCGGCCGGGGCGACCGCGTCACCGCGCTCCCGGCTCAGGTCCACCAGCTCGGTGCCGCTCTGCTCGTCGTAGTCGGCGGCCCGGATGTCGCCCACCGGACGCGGGGCGCCGGGCTCTCCGTCGACGCGGAAGGCCGCGCTGCGGCGGATGTCGGCGCTGGAGGCGCCGATGTCGGCGGCGTAGGAGCCCGGGGCCACCCGCCACCGCCCGTGGGCCACGTCCCAGAAGCCGAGGGCCCGGGAGACCGGGACGGTGAACTCCACCTCCCGCGACGCGCCCGGGTCCAGCCGGACGCGGCGGTGGGCCGCCAGCGCGCGGTGCGGGCGGGGCGGCCGGCGCCCGCCGATGCCGCCGGCACCGGCGGCGCGCACGTAGAGCTGTACGACCTCGTCGCCCGCCACCGCGCCGGTGTTGGTCACCGCGCAGCGGACGGTCAGCGTCCCGCCGTCGCAGGAGACCTCCGGCTCGCCGTAGCCGAAGGAGGTGTACGACAGGCCGTGGCCGAACGGATAGAGCGGTGTGCCGTCGAAGTACAGATAGGTGGTGCGCGCGCCGATGACGTCGTAGTCCAGCAGACCGGGCAGATCGGCGTCGTCGGCGTACCAGGTCTGCGGCAGCCGCCCGCCCGGTGACACGTCGCCGGCCAGCACGGCGGCCAGCGCCTCCCCGGCCGCCTGCCCGCCGTGGGCGGTCCACAGCAGGGCGGGCAGCTCCTCGTCGGCGTCGCCCACCGCGTACGGATAGGCGGAGGTGAGCACCAGCGCGGTACGCGGGTTGGCGGCGCGGGCCGCCCGCCACAGCCGGTCCTGCTGCGGCGGCAGGGCGAGGGTGGCGCGGTCCTCGGTCTCGCGCCCGCCGATGTGCGGGTCGTTGCCCGCGACGACGACCACCACGTCGGCCTCCAGAGCGGCGGCGCGCACCTCGTCCTCGCCGCGCCGGACGGTCTCCACGGCGAACACCGTGCCCGGCCCGCCGCCGGCGGCAACCCGGACGCCGTCTGCGGCGACTTCCACGTACCGGCCCGTCCCCCGGTGCCTGAGGAGGTGTCCGCCGTCGTGGGGCTCCAGCTCGAAGGTCTCCTGGACCACCCAGCCGCCCGGCTGCTTGGCCGAGGCGCGTACGAAGCCGTCGTCGGCGACCGACAGGTAGCGGCCGCAGCCCGCGCGCAGCGTCAGCACCCCGCCGCCCCAGTCCACCAGCGCGAACTCCTCACCGGCCTCGGCGCTCACCGTCAGCGGCGGCAGATCGGTGCGGCCGCGCAGCAGCGCCGGGTCCAGCGCGCCACCGGCCGCCGGGTCGCCGGACTCCCGCCCACCGGGGCCGACCCCGGGCACGGCCAGCCGGCCGCCGGAGCAGCGCAGCCGCACCCGGTCGGCGCCCTCGGCGTACACCACCCGGTCCGCGCCGAACCGCTCCCGCAATCCGTCCAGCGGGGTGGAGCGGCGCAGCAGCGCGCCGCTGTACCAGTCGAGCTTGCACTCGTCGGCCAGCAGCCCGACGACCGCGACCCGCACCCCGTCCGCCAGCGGCAGCAGACCGTCGTTGCGCAGCAGGACGATCGCCTGCTCGGCGGCCTCGCGCGCCAGCTCCCGGTGCCCGGGGGTGTCGAACGCGGCCTGACCGTCGAACGGTTCGGGGTCGAACTCGCCCAGCGCGCACCGCATCGCCAGCAGCCGCAGCACCGCCGCGTCCACGTGCTCCCGCCCGATCAGCCCGCGCTCCAGCGCGCCGCGCACCCGGGCGGTGATCCGCGAGGAGTCCTCGCCGTGGTCGGTGAAGCTGTCCACCCCGGCGCGCAGGGCGGCGGCGGTGGCCTCCTCGTGGGTGCCGAAGTAGCCCTGGGAGCCGGCCAGGTTGCTGGGCGCGCCGGCGTCCGAGCACACCACCAGGTCGTGGTCGCACCAGGTGCGCAACTGCTCCGCCAGCAGTGGCGAGAGGTGGTTGGGGCGGCCGTTGACCAGGTTGTACGCGGGCATCACCCCGGCCACCGCGCCCGCCTCGACGGGGCCGCGGAAGGCCGGCAGCTCGTACTCGTGCAGCACGCGCGGGCGCACCGAGGCCGAGGAGGTGTCGCGGTCGGTCTCGTTGTTGTGCGCCAGCCAGTGCTTGAGCGCCGGGGCGGTGCGCCAGCGCGCGGGATGGTCGCCGCGCAGGCCGCGGGTGTAGGCGGTGGCGATCGCGGCGGTCAGATGCGGGTCCTCGGAGTAGCCCTCCTCGTTGCGCCCCCACAGCGGATGGCGCAGCAGGTTGACCGTGGGCGACCAGACGTTCAGCCCGACGCGCGGGTCGCGCTCCCGCATCGCGCGCACCTCCCGCCCGACGGCCTCGCCCACCCGCCGCACCAGCTCGTCGTTCCAGGTCGCCCCGAGCCCGACGGCCTGGGGGAAGACGGTGGCCGGACCCATCCAGGCCACGCCGTGCAGCGCCTCCTGGCCGGTGCGGAAGGCGGCGACGCCCAGGCGCTCCACGGCGGGGGCGAACTGGTGCAGCATCGCGACGCGCTCGTCGGGCGTGAGCCGCGCCAGCAGGTCGGCGGCGCGCTCACGGGCCGGCAGCGCCGGGTCGCGGAAGGGCGGCTGGTCGGTGCTCACGTGCGGAAGGTCCCCTCCGGGAGATGGGCGGCGGCCACCGCGCGTTGGATGCGCTCGGCGGTGCGTGCGGTGATGCCTGCGGTGATGTGGCAGTGCGCGATTCGAAGCGCTTCGATGCTGGCGGGGCACCGGGGCGGGTGTCAAGGAGCTGAACGGCGGACAACCGTCCGGACCCGTGAACTACCTGTATCCACGCCGCTTCCGGCGCTTCGATGTTTCTTCGCCCCGGCCCTTGCGCGGTATGACCCTCGCACTTAATCTCGGCGCAACA
The DNA here is from genome assembly GCF_046614825.1 of Streptomyces nanhaiensis. Taxonomy (NCBI): domain Bacteria; kingdom Bacillati; phylum Actinomycetota; class Actinomycetes; order Kitasatosporales; family Streptomycetaceae; genus Streptomyces; species Streptomyces nanhaiensis. The sequence continues at coordinate 30,718 of NZ_JBKJFM010000042.1, read as the reverse complement.
TCGAAGCGCTTCGACCGACCTGCCCGACCGGCGGGGCCGCACGCCGGCCGTTCGCCCCGTCCGTCCCGCCGATGCGCCGCCACGAAGGGTTGCCGCCATGTCCCAGACCACCAGCCCCAGCCGGAGAACCTTCCTCGCCTCGACGGCCGTCGCCGCCGCGGCGGTGGGCGGCGTACCGCTGCTGTCGGCGTGCTCCTCCGAGGGCGGCGGCAACCGCAACGAGGGCACGACGACGAAGAAGGACGCGGCGAAGATCCTCCCGGCGTACGTCGCCTCCGAGGTCGTCGAGCCCGACATCCCCGGCGAGAACGGCTCGCGCCCCGGCTTCACCGGCAAGGCCGAGCCGTACGACGCGCTGCCCGCCTCCGTCCCCGAGAAGATGGGCGGGGGCGGCGAGATCGCCATCATGAGCCCGCTGTGGGGCACCCCGCCGAAGAAGGACTGCGCCTACTACCGGGCCGTCGACGAGGCCATCGGCGTGAAGGTCGACTGGCAGACCCAGGACGGCAACACCTACGGCGAGAAGCTCGGCGCCGTCCTCGCCTCCAGCGGCATCCCCGACATGGTGGTGATCCCCAGCTGGGAGATGCAGGGCAAGATCCCCAGCGCCATCGACAGCCGCTTCGCCGACCTCGGCCCGTACCTGTCGGGCGACGAGGTGAAGAAGTACCCCAACCTCGCCGCGATCCCCACCGCCGCCTGGCAGATGTCCATCTTCGGCGGGAAGCTGAAGGGCCTGCCCATCCCCGCCGGCGCGGTCGACATCATCATCCCCTACTACCGCCAGGACGTCTTCGAGGACAAGGGCTGGGAGGTGCCCACCGGCCCGCGGGAGTTCACGGACCTCGCCAAGGAGATCACCGCGCCGAAGTCCAAGGTGTGGGCCTGCGAGGACATGAAGTGGACGGCGTTCAACATCTTCGGCGTGCTGCCGGACAAGCCGTACTGCTGGCAGTGGCGGGGCGGGAAGCTCGTCCACCGCATCGAGACGGACAACTACCTCGAGGCGCTGGAGTGGACCCGCAAGCTCTACGCCGCGGGCGTCGTCCACCCCGACGCCAGGACCGGCCAGGGCGACGCCGGCACCCGCTTCACCGCCGGCCAGTCGATGATCACGAACGACGGCAACGCCAAGTGGTACGGCTGGACCTTCGAGCAGAGCGGGCAGAACCCCGACTTCCGCGTCCAGGGCATGGACATCTTCGGCCACGACGGCGGTGACCCGCAGCTGTACTTCGCCAACCCGGCCGGCATCTGGGCCTTCATCAACCGCAAGGCGTCCGAGGAGACGGTCCAGGAGTGCCTGGCGATCGCCAACTTCGCCGCCGCCCCCTACGGGACGAGGGAGAACCGCCTGGTCAGGTACGGCGTGGAGGGCACACACCACACGCTGAAGGACGGTGTGCCCACCAAGACCGGGCAGGGCGTCACCGAGGTCCAGGACACCTACTTCTTCACCGCCAGCGCCGAGGCCGTCGCCGCCTTCCCCGACCACCCGCAGGTGGTGCGGGACTGGTGCGGCTGGCAGCAGCGGATGGGCGCCTTCATGAAGAAGCCGCTGCTGTACGGGATGCAGGTCCGCGAACCCAACCGCTGGGCCAACCTGGGCGACCAGTTCGAGGACCTGGAGAACGACGTGGTGCGCGGCCGAAGGAAGGTCTCCGACGTGCAGAAGGCCGTCGAGGACTGGCGCCGGGCCGGCGGCGACGACCTGCGCGACTGGTACCGGAAGCTGATCGAGGACGCCGGCGAGTCCGCCGCCTGACGCACCCGCGCACACAGGCCCCCGGCCCGGTGGTGCGGCGCCCACCGCGGCGCACCGCAACACCGCACCGCCGGACCGGGGCCGGAACGACGCTGACGAGGAGAGTCCCGTGTCCCACAGCACGGCCCCCGGCGAGGCACCGGCCGGCGGCACCGGTCCCACCGGGATGGCCCCGGCACCCCACCTGGCACCGGTCGCCCCGGCCGACTCGCCCACCGCGGACGGGAACCCGCCGCACGGACGCGGGAGCGGCACAGGCGGCACAGGCGGCGCGGGCGGGGGCCGCGGGAAGCCCAAGGCATCCCCGCCCCCCGGCGGCATCACCCGGCGGCACCGGCTGCGCCGCGACCGCGCCCTGGTCCTGATGACGCTGCCCGCCCTGCTGCTGGTCCTGGTCTTCGCCTACGTACCGCTGCTGGGCAACGCCGTCGCCTTCAAGGAGTTCGACCCATACCTCGGCGACTCCTTCACCGAGTCCTTCGCCCTCAGCCCCTGGACCGGCGGCGAGAACTTCCAGCGGATGTGGGAGGACCCCTACTTCTGGTCGGCGGTCGAGAACACCCTGCTGATCTTCCTCATCCAGCTGGTGTTCTTCTTCCCCGTGCCCATCCTGCTGGCCCTGCTGATCAACAGCGTCATCAGCCCCCGGGTGCGAGCCTGGGCACAGGGCGTGCTCTACCTGCCGCACTTCTTCTCCTGGGTGCTGGTCATCACCGTCTTCCAGCAGATCCTCGGCGGCGCCGGGATCATCGCCCAGACCATGCGCGAGAGGGGCTGGGGCGGCGGCTTCGACCTGATGACCGACCCCGGCTTCTTCAAGTTCCTGGTCACCTTCCAGGCCGTCTGGAAGGACGCCGGCTGGGGCATCATCGTCTTCCTCGCCGCGCTGGCCGCCGTCAACCACGAGCTGTACGAGGCCGCCGCCGCGGACGGCGCGGGCCGGTGGCGGCGGATGTGGCACGTCACCCTGCCCGCGCTGCGCCCGGTGATCGCCCTGCTGCTGGTGCTGCGCGTCGGCGACGCCCTCACCGTCGGATTCGAGCAGATACTCCTGCAGCGCACGGCGGTGGGCACCGGCGCGGCCGAGGTGCTGGACACCTACGTGTGGAACGTCGGCCTGGAGAACGGCGACTTCGGCTACGCGGCGGCCGTCGGCATCGTCAAGGGCGTCTTCGGACTCTGCCTGGTGCTGGCCGCCAACAAGACCGCCCACCTGCTGGGCGAGCAGGGGGTGTACAAGAAATGAGCGTGCTGACCGAGGACCGCGAGACGGAGGGCGCCGGCGCCCGGATGCGCCCCGCCTGGGAGGAGCCGCCCAGCGGTGTCGGCACCGCCGCCAAGGGCGCGGTACTGGCCGTGGCCTGCCTGGCGATCCTCTTCCCGCTGTGGATCGTGGTCGTCACCAGCCTGTCGTCGGCCGAGACCATCCGCCAGGCCGGCGGCCTGGTGGTGGTGCCCGACGGCATCACCTTCGAGGCCTACCGCGAACTGCTCTCCGGCGGCCAGGTCACCCGGGCCACCGTCATCAGCGTCTGCGTCACCGTCACCGGCACGCTGTTCAGCATGGCCGTCTCGGTGCTGTGCGCCTACGGCCTGTCCCGTCCGGGCTCCTTCGGCCACCGGCCGATGCTGATGACGCTGCTGGCCACGATGTTCTTCGGTGCCGGGCTGATCCCCACCTACCTGCTGGTGCAGTCCCTCGGCCTGATCGACACCTACGCCTCACTGATCCTGCCCAGCGCGGTGAGCGTGTTCAACATCCTGGTGCTGCGGGCGTTCTTCATGAACACCGCGCCGGAGCTGATCGACAGCGCCCGCATCGACGGCGCCGGGGAGTTCCGCATCCTGTGGCGGATCGTGATGCCGCTGTCGAAACCGGTGCTGGCGGTCATCTCGCTGTTCTACGCGGTCGGCTACTGGAGCGCCTGGTTCAACGCCTCCATCTACCTCAACGACCAGACCAAGATGCCGCTCCAGGTGGTGCTCAACCAGATCGTCCTCAAGGGCGAGCGCCCCACGGGCATGTCCCAGATCATCAACACCGGCCAGATCCACACCCTCTCGGTGCAGATGGCCGTCATGGTGCTGGCCCTGGTACCGGTCGCCGTGCTCTCGCCCTTCGTCCAGAAGCACTTCAAGAAGGGCATGCTCATCGGCGCCGTCAAGGGCTGACCGCGGACCGCCGCACCCACCTCCGGACCGATCCGACCCCCACCACCACCGCGCACGGGCGGCCGCGGCGCCCGCTACGGAAGGCCCCCTGTGACACCTTCGCCCAGGCCCACCCTCGCCGACGTCACCCGCGGCCGGATCCTCTACGGCGGCGACTACAACCCCGAGCAGTGGCCCGAGTCCGTCTGGCCCGAGGACATGGCGCTGATGCGGGAGGCGGGCGTCAACCTCGCCACCGTCGGCGTCTTCTCCTGGGCCCGCCTCGAACCCCGCCCGGGCGAGCGCGACTTCGGCTGGCTCGACCGCGTCCTGGACCTGCTCCACGCGGGCGGGATCGGCGTCTGCCTGGCCACCCCCACCGCCTCGCCGCCCCCCTGGATGGGCGCCCGCCACCCCGAGACCCTGCCGCGCGACGAGACGGGCGCGGTGATCTGGTACGGCTCGCGCAACCACTTCTGCGCCTCCTCACCCGTCTACCGCGACCACGCCCTGAGCATCACCGCCGACCTCGCCGACCGCTACGGCGACCACCCCGCCCTGCGGCTGTGGCACGTGAACAACGAGTACGGCACCGCCTGCTGGTGCGATGCCACCGCCGCCCACTTCCGCCGCTGGCTGCGCGACCGCTACAAAAGCCTGGAGGCGCTCAACGAGGCCTGGGGCACGGCCTTCTGGAGCCAGCGCTACGGCGACTGGGAGGAGATCATCCCGCCGCGCCGCGCCCAGTACATGGTCAACCCCACCCAGGAGCTGGACTTCCGCCGCTTCACAAGCGACGCCCTGCTGGAGTGCTTCACCGCCGAACGCGACGCCCTGGTCGAGCGCACCCCGCACATCCCCGTCACCACCAACTTCATGCCCCTGTTCGTCGGCCAGGACGGCTGGACGTGGGCGGAGCGCGAGGACGTCGTCTCCGTCGACGTCTACCCCGACCCCGCCGATCCGCAGGGAGACGACGGCGCGGCATGGGGAGCGCTGGTGCAGGACCTCACCCGCTCCCAGGCGCGCGGGCCCTGGCTGCTGATGGAGCAGGCCGCGGGCCCGGTCAACTGGCGCGGCGTCAACCACCCCAGGCCGGAAGGCCTGACACGGCTGTGGTCGCTGCAGGCCGTGGCACGCGGCGCGGACGGGATCTGCTTCTTCCAGTGGCGCCAGTCCAGGCAGGGCAGCGAGAAGTTCCACTCCGGGATGCTCTCCCACGCCGGACCGCGCGGCCGCACCTTCCGCCAGGTGCGCGAACTGGGCGCGGACCTGGGGCGCCTGGGCCGGATCACCGGCGAGCCCGTGACCGCGCGGGCTGCCGTACTGCACGACTGGAACGCCTGGTGGGCCACCCTGTCGGCCGGCCGCCCCTCGGACCTGCTCACCTACGAGCGGCCGCTGCGCGCCTGGCACCGCGCCCTGTGGGAGTCCCACCTGACCTGCGACCTCGCCCACCCCGAGAGCGATCTGGACGGCTACGCCCTGGTCGCCGTCCCCCACCTGTACCTGCTCACCGACGCGGCCCTGGACAACCTCGCCGCCCATGTGCGCGGCGGCGGCACCCTGGTGTGCGGCTTCTTCACCGGCGTCGCCGACACCGACGACCGGGTGCGCGAGGGCGGCGTGGACGCCCGGCTGCGGGAGGTGCTGGGCATCGGCACCGTGCACGAGTGGTGGCCGCTGGAGGAGGGCGGGACCCAGCCGCTCACCCCCACCGGGGACGTCTTCGGCCAGGGCGCCACCGGCACCCTGTGGCGCGAGGACTTCGAGACGGACGGCGCCCGGACCGTGGCCGTCTACCGGGGCGGCGAACTCGACGGCCGCCCCGCGATCACCCGCCACACCTTCGGCGAGGGAACCGCCTGGTACCTGTCCACCCTCCCCGACCCCGCCGCGCTGCGCACCCTGCTGTCCCGCGCGGCCGCCGGGGCGGGGGTGCGGCCCCCGCTTCCCGGACTGCCCGCGGGTGTGGAGGCCGTACGCCGGGGCGCCTGGCTGTTCCTCCTCAACCACCGGCGCGAGCCGGCCACCGTCCCCCTGCCCGTCCCGGCGACCGACGAGCTCACCGGGCGGCGGCACGAGCACGGAATCACGCTCGGCCGCCACGGCGCCGCCGTCCTGCGCGAGGACCCGCCCGCATAGGGCGGCGGGCGCGACCCGCACACGGCGGGAACGGGACGGCGCCGGCGGAACGCATCCGCCGGCGCCGTCCCGTTCCCGCCCGCCGCCTCAGTCCTCCCGCACCGGAAGCCGCGCGCCGTCCCGCAGGAACAGCGGGATCCGCTCCAGCGGCGCGGGCACGGTGACCGGCCCGCCACCGGGGTACCTCTCGCCCGTCCAGGCGTCCGTCCACTCCGCCCCGGCCGGCAGGTGCACGGTGCGCTCCCGGGCGCCGGCCTCCAGCACGGGCGCCACCAGCAGATCCGGCCCGAACAGATAGGCGTCGTCCACCTCCCAGGCGGCCGGATCGTCGGGGAACTCCAGGAACAGCGGCCGCATCGGCGGCAGTCCCTCGGCATGGGCGGCGCGCATCTGCTCCAGCACGTACGGCCGCAGCCGCTCGCGCAGCCGCAGATAAGCCTCCAGGACCTCCCCGGCCTCCTCGCCGTAGGACCACACCTCGTTGGGCCCGCCGGTCATGTCCGGGCCCAGCGGCATCCCCGGGTCGCGGAAGCCGTGCAACCGCATCAGCGGGGAGAGCGCGCCGAACTGGAACCAGCGCACCATCACCTCGCGGTAGGCCGGGTCGTCCGGATCGCCGCCGTGGAAGCCGCCGATGTCGGTGTTCCACCACGGGATGCCCGACAGCGCGGTGTTGAGGCCGGCCGCGATCTGGCGGCGCAGGGTGGCGAAGTCGGTGCCGATGTCCCCGGACCACAGTGCGGCGCCGTAGCGCTGGGAGCCCGCCCAGGCCGACCGGTTCAGCGAGATGATCCCGCTCTCGCCCTCGGCGGCCAGGCCGTCGTGGACGGTACGGGCGTTCTCGCGCGGGTAGAGGTTGGACACCTCCGGCCCGGGGCCCGCGTGGTAGCGCAGATTGGCCGCGAAGCCCGGCTTGAGCTCCGGCTCCCCGGCGTCCAGCCAGAACGCCGTGATGCCGTACGACAGGTAGTTCTCCCTGATGCGGGACCACACGAAGTCGCGGGCGTCGGGGTTGGTGGCGTCGTAGAAGGCGACCTGGACGGGCTCGGCCACCCCCTTGTCCGGCCAGTCGGCGTGCGCCATCGGCCCGTACTCGGTGCCGATGAACAGGCCCTGCTGCTCCATCGGCCGGTGGTTCTCGCTCAGCGGCGAGACCGACGGCCACACCGAGACCACCAGCTTCACGCCCAGCTCGTCCAGCTCCTTGACCATGGCCGCCGGGTCGGGCCACTCGGCCGGGTCGAACCGCCACTCGCCCAGGTGCGTCCAGTGGAAGAAGTCGCAGACGATCGCCGACAGCGGCAGCCCGCGCCGCTTGTACTCCCGCGCCACCGACAGCAGTTCGTCCTGGGTGCGGTAGCGCAGCTTGCACTGCCAGAAACCGGCCGCCCACTCCGGCAGCATCGGGGTGCGGCCGGTGGCGGCCGAGTAGCGGCGCTGGGCGTCGGCCGGTTCGCCGGCGGTGATCCAGTAGTCGATCTGGCGGGCGGAGTCGGCGACCCAGCGGGTGCCGTTGTGCGCCAGCTCCACCCGTCCGACGGCCGGGTTGTTCCACAGCAGGGTGTAGCCGCGCGAGGAGGTCAGCACGGGGATGGAGACCTCGGCGTTGCGCTGGACGAGGTCGACCACCGCGCCCTTCTGGTCCAGCAGCCCGTGCTGGTGCTGGCCCAGCCCGTACAGCCGCTCGCCCTCGTAGGCGGCGAAGCGCTGCTCCAGGCGGTGGTAGCCGTTGCCGGTGGCGGTGTGCAGCCGGGAGCCGGGCCACCAGAAGTGGGCGCGGTCCTCGGACAGCAGCTCGGCGCCGTCGCCGGTGCGCACGAAGCGGAGCATGCCGTCGGCGCTCACCACGGCGGTGATCGCCCCGCAGGTCACCCGGGCGTGGTCGTCCTCGATCCGGATGTCCGGCCCGGACCCGGCGGGCGGCGGATCGGCCAGGAGCGCGCCCGGCAGTCCGTCCAGGACCGGGCCGCCCAGCCGGGCGCGGACCCGTACGGCGTCCGGACCCCAGGGCTCGACGCGTACGGTCTCCTGCCGCCCGCGCCACTCCAGCGCGCCGTCGCGCGTGCGGAAGGTGCCGCGGGTGGGGGACGACTGTGCCAGGGAGGAGGGGGGAGGGGAGAAGGCGGGTGTGGACACGGGGCTCCTGAGGGGCTCGTCGGTGTGCGGACCGGTCGGGCGGGAAGAGCGGGGAGCGGTGGGAGGGCGCCGGAGAGGTGGCGGGGAACGGCGGGCGCGGGATCAGCGGGCGGCGGGGGCCGGGCCGGAGCTGGCCCGCACCGTCAGCCGCGGGGGCAGCAGTTCCAGGCGGTCCCCGCGCTCGCCGCGCACCCTGGCCATCACCAGCTCCACCGCGCGGCGGCCCATCTCGTGGGCGGGTATGGCCACCGAGGTCAGGCGCACGGACGCCTGGACGGCCACCTGGTCGGGGCAGATGGCGACCACCGAGACGTCCTCGGGCACGGCCCGGCCCTGCTGGCGCAGCAGGCTCAGCAGCGGGTCGATGGCGGCCTCGTTCTGCACGACGAAACCGGTGGTGCCGGGGCGTTCGTCGAGGATGCGGGAGAGCGTCCCGGCCATCGCCGCGTAGCTGCCCTCACACGGCCGGTGCAGCAGCCGCACCCCCAGTTCGGCGGCGCGGGCGCGCAGCCCGTCGCGGGTGCGCTCGGCGAAGCCGGTGTGCCGCTCGTAGACGGCGGCCGCCTCGCCGACCACCGCGATGTCGCGGTGGCCCAGCTCGGCCAGGTGTTCCACGCACAGTGCGCCGGTGGCGGTGAAGTCCAGGTCGACGCAGGTCAGTCCGGAGGGGTCGGCGGGGATGCCGATGAGCACGGCGGGGCGCCCGGTGTCGCGCAGCAGCGGCAGGCGGGCGTCGTCCAGCTCGACGTCCATCAGGATCATCGCGTCGGCCAGTCCGCTGCCCACCACCCGCCGTACCGCCTCCGGTCCCTCCTCGCCGGTCAGCAGCAGCACGTCGTGGTCGTGGGCGCGGGCGGTGGTGGCGACGGCCAGGGCGATCTCCATCATCACCGGCACGTACATGTCGGTGCGCAGCGGCATCATCAGGGCGATGATGTTGGACCTGCTGCTGGCCAGCGCCCGTGCACCGGCGTTGGGGTGGTATCCCAGTTCGCGGATGCTCTGCTCGACGCGTTCGCGGGTGGCGGCGGAGATGGAACGCTTGCCGCTGAGGACGTAGCTCACGGTGCTGGCGGAGACTCCGGCGTGCCGGGCGACCTCGGCGAGGGTGACCATGGGCTCTCCAGGGCGGTGCGGGAAGCGGCTGAGGTGAAGCGCTTCGACAGGGAATCTGCGGACCGACCCTAAACCCGACCTGACCGCCTGTCCAGATACTCTGCGACGGGTTGTCGAAGCGCTTCAACAAGTGGTCGCATACGGGTGCACCGCGCCCCGGAAACGGTACGTACCGTGCACAACGGGTACACGCATCGCGCAGTACCCGGCAGTAGTGCTCGATGGCGCCCCGGCAATGCGAGGTGAACCGCGATGACAGTCTCCGAACGCGAAGCACGACAGGTGGCCGAGGCCGCGAGGGAGCAGGACTGGCGCAAGCCGAGCTTCGCCAGGGAACTGTTCCTCGGCCGCTTCCGCCTAGACCTGATCCACCCCCACCCCCGGCCCGCGGACGCCGACGCCCGGCGCGGCGAGGAGTTCCTCGCCAGGCTCCGGGCCTTCTGCGAGGCGGAGATCGACGGCCCGCGCATCGACCGCGAGGGCCTGGTCCCCGACGAGGTGGTCAAGGGACTCAAGGAACTCGGCGCGCTCGGCATGAAGATCGACCCCGAGTACGGCGGCCTGGGCCTGAGCCAGCTCCACTACAACCGCGCCCTGGCCCTGGCCGGATCGGCCAGCCCCGCCGTCGGCGCGCTGCTGTCGGCGCACCAGTCGATCGGCGTGCCCCAGCCGCTGAAGATGTTCGGCACCGAGGAGCAGAAGAAGGCGTTCCTGCCGCGCTGCGCCCGCGGCGACATCTCGGCCTTCCTGCTCACCGAACCGGACGTCGGCTCCGACCCGGCCCGCCTGGCCACCACCGCCGTACCCGAGGGCGACTCCTACGTCCTGGACGGCGTGAAGCTGTGGACCACCAACGGCGTCGTCGCCGACCTGCTGGTGGTCATGGCCCGCGTACCGGCCTCGGAGGGCCACCGCGGCGGCATCACCGCCTTCGTCGTCGAGGCCGACTCCGAGGGCGTCACCGTGGAGAACCGCAACGCCTTCATGGGCCTGCGCGGCATCGAGAACGGCGTCACCCGCTTCCACCGCGTCCGCGTCCCGGCCGCCAACCGGATCGGCCCCGAGGGCGCCGGGCTGAGGATCGCGCTGACCACCCTCAACACCGGCCGCCTCTCCCTGCCCGCGATGTGCGCGGGGGCGGGCAAGTGGTGCCTGAAGATCGCCCGCGAGTGGTCCGCGGCCCGCGAGCAGTGGGGCAAGCCCATCGCGTACCACGAGGCCGTCGGAAGCAAGGTCTCCTTCATCGCCGCGACCACCTTCGCCCTGGAGGCCGTCCTCGACCTCGCCTCCCAGATGGCCGACGACGACCGCAACGACATCCGCATCGAGGCCGCCCTCGCCAAGCTCTACGGCTCGGAGAAGGCGTACGAGATGGCCGACGAACTGGTCCAGATCCGCGGAGGGCGCGGCTTCGAGACCGCCGACTCCCTCGCCGCCCGCGGCGAACGCGGCGTGCCGGCCGAGCAGATGCTGCGCGACCTGCGCATCAACCGCATCTTCGAGGGCTCCACCGAGATCATGCACCTGCTCATCGCCCGCGAGGCCGTCGACGCCCACCTGTCGGTCGCGGGCGACCTCATCGACCCCGACAAGACCCTCACCGACAAGGGCCGCGCGGCCGTCCGGGCCGGCGGCTTCTACGCCCGCTGGCTGCCCAAACTGGTCGCCGGGCAAGGGCAACTTCCCACCTCCTACCGGGAGTTCCACCCCGCCGGCCACCCCGACCTGGCCGTCCACCTGCGCTACGTCGAGCGCGCCTCCCGCCGCCTGGCCCGCGCCACCTTCCTGGGCATGTCCCGCTGGCAGGCGAAACTGGAGGGCAAGCAGGGCTTCCTGGGGCGGATCGTGGACATCGGCGCCGAGCTGTTCGCCATGAGCGCGGCCTGCGTGCGGGCGGAGATGCTGCGCGCCCGGGGCGAGAACGGCCGCGCCGCCTACCAGCTCGCCGACGCCTTCTGCCGCCAGGCCCGCATCCGCACCGAGGAACTGTTCGACCGGCTGTGGGACAACACCGACGACATCGACCGCAAGGTCGTGCGCGGCGTGCTGGGCGGCGCGTACACCTGGCTGGAGGAGGGCGTCGTCGACCCCTCCACCCCCGGCCCCTGGATCGCCCCCGCCAATCCCGGCCCCTCCACCCGCACGGACGTCCACCGCCCCATCCCCTGAGGGCTGGCCACAGGCCGGAGGTCGGCTACGACCGCGTCCGGCCCGGTGGAAGGAGACCGAGCGCGAGGGGCGCGGCCGCCGGTTCCGGGGACCGGTCGGCACCAGGGCCGTCTGGGGCGTCAGTACCCCTTGATCCTCTCTCCACCGGGTGTCGAGTAGCATGCGGAGACAACATTGACGACCAGCATGGGTTTTCTTTTCTCCCCGCTCTCCGCCCAGAACTCCACGTTGACGGAGAACTCCTTCCCGGTGTGGTCGGCCGTCAGTTCAAGAGTTTTGGCCCGGCTGCTGTTCCTTCCGTATTCAACGATCTTCCATCCTCTCTTCGGGAGTTCTTCCTTGAGGCGCTCCATGGCCTCTTCCAGTTCGTTTCCGGTGGGAGTGGTGAGTGTCCATGGGTGAAGAAGTCTGAAGAACTTATCCCGATCTCTTCCTTCGCACACCGCGACTCCTGGTCCCGGCTCCGACACCTCTCCCTTGACGGCGATCACATCAAGTACCTCGCTGGAGACGTCCTTGGTCTCGGCCTTGACCTCCTCCACGCTCCGTGTCTTGATCTCTTGCGAGGTTCCGGGTTCATTTGTTTCTTCCATGCTGCATCCAGTGATCGCGGTGAGTGCTCCTGCTATCAGAAAAATCGAGCTGCGCAGTCTATTCCTCAATTTCAACCCTGTCGTACTGCCCTGCGACAACCGCTGCCTGATTCTTCAGGCTCTCGGTGCCCGGGCCCCAGTAATCGCTGTGCCCCGTTGTGTCTGTGCTCATCCGATTCGCGCCGAACAGTTCGTCGCTGGGGATGATGAACGTGCCGCCACCGATCGTCCACTGGCTTCCACCGTGGCCGTAGCGGCCGATGTCGGGAACTACGTCCCCGTCTGCCTCTTCATTCCATACATGCCCGGGTGGCGCGTCCAGGTCCCTTGCGTGCCCTACCTGCACACCGGGGCTTCCAACGAGTACCACGTCGTCCGCATTGAGGCTGCCCTGACGAGCCGCTGAACCGATGAGCGTGGTGCCGTATGAGTGGCCGATGGCTGTTCGGTGACCGCCTGATTCAGTACTGTTTGACGTTTCAAGGCCATCCAGAAATCTGTTCAAGGCAGGCGCTCCATCGTCTGCGTAGTGGCGCATGGGTGCGTCCTTGACGATGCTCTGCGGAGCGTCATAACCGAGCCATGTAATAGTGGAGATGTTTTGGCCTTGAGCCATCGCCTGACTCTCTCGCCAGAGGCTGGTCATGCGATTTATATCTCCCCCGATACTTCCGAGGTTCGACGTGGTTCCGGGAACGTATACGGCGACGCGGTCGGCTGTGTCCGGGTTCCCGTTGGCGATGATCGACCGGCCGTTCCCCTCTGGGGAGAAACCCAGGAGATAAGCGTCCGGTAGCCCCTCTTCGCCGGTGGCGTCGAAGCGGTCCTGAATGGCCTGCATTCCCTTCAGGGCTCCCTCGAGGTGCTCCTTCCGGTCCCCGTACTTATCGTTCCACTCCTTCCAGGCCGCGGTCTCGGCTCTGACCGCGTGGTTTCCCCGGTACTCCTGGAAATACCTGGTGGGCTCGGGAGGAATGGATCTGAGTTCCGTCTCGTACCGGCCGCGCTTCTCGGCGAGGACGGCCCGGTTGGCCTCGTCCCGGACCTCGGCCGGGATGCCGTCCAAAGCGCCAACGCCGGCGGGGTGGAGAGAGACGTAGTCGTCTCTCTCGGTGTCGGAGAGCCCCTTCCACCACTCGGCGTTCTCCTCCGGGGTTCCTTCCGTCGGAGGGGGCTTGATGCCGTCCAGGTAGTCTTCGGCGGCTTTGCGGACACCGTGCATGTCCTTCTGGGCGTCCGCCCAGTCCTTGTGCGAGACGGTGAGATCGTCGTCCGCCTTCAACTTCCTCAACTTCGGGGCCCACTTCGAGTCGGCCTCCGTTGCCTCCTCTACGGCCGCCGCGATGCGGTTGGCGTACTCCTTCGCGCGAGCGTAGTTCGGGTTGGGGTCGAACATGGCGGCCTGGTCCTGAACCGACCGGGCCGCGTCGTAGGTGGTGCCCTTGACGGTGCCGCCCCGAGGGGTCTTCCCGTCGACCTTCTCTCCTGCGGCGGGGTAGGTGACCGAGCCGTCGGGCTCCACGGTGAACTTCTCGCCCTGTGCGTCCTCGACCGCGGCGTCGAGCTTCTTCCTGGCCGCCCGCAGATCGGAGACCAGCCCGTTGAGAGCCGTGCTGACCAGGCCACACTCCACCTGGGCGTAGTGGAAGTTCTTCGACAGCTCCCCGAGTTGCGCGAGAGCGGCGTCCACCGCCTCTCCCTCGAGGGCCCCGCGCATCTTCGCGGTGATCTGGTGGTCGATGCGGTCCTTGGCCTGGCAGGCCATGTCACTGGTGGTGCGGTAACCGTCCGCCGCGCTTTCGAACAGCGAGAGCTTGAGGTCTTTGAGCGTCGCGTAGTCCACCACCGGTCCGGGTCACCGGCCCCGACCCCGGCCGCCGACGGCCGGAGTGTCCTTGTACCGGTTGTCCAGACCGTCGAACACCTTCTTCACGTCGGCGTCGTTCATGTCATGGTCGTCGCCGGCCTTCTCGAGCTGTGCCCTCAGCGTGCCGCATCTGCCGCTCACGTTCTCCATGTAGCGCTTCCAGGATCGGTACACCTCCAACTGGGCCGCGCCGCTCTGCAGCCCATCGACGGTGTCGCTGCCCGATCCGAGGCCTCCCTGCGCTTTCTCGAGTGTCCCCAGCGCCTTCTTGATGTCTCCGCGCAGTTCCCCGACGCCGCCCCCCGCCTTGGTCCAGGCGGCCCTCTCCGACTTCAGGCCTCCGGACCAGCCGCTGCCGTCCTTGTCGGCGCCGGCGAGACGCGTGCTCGTACCGTGTGATGCGTTGCGCACCATTTCCGCCCACTCGTCGTCCCAGGACACGGACTCCCCGTTTCTCTCCAGCCCCGACCGCGCGGCTCTTGTGATCAGTTCGACACGGAAAGTTAACACCCTGTCGCGGTCGCGGCTTGAGTACTCCTACTCATCTCCCGTCCGGATGACATGGTCGGCATCGAACAGGCGCCCACGACGCCGATCACGGCTGGGCACCGGCTCCCGGGGCGGAGACCTGACGGGGGCTTACCCCTGGGCGGTTACCGCGGCACGGGGAGGCCCGCGGCGCGGGCCAGGACGCGGGCCGCGGTGCGGCCGGCGTCCTGGGCGCCCGCGCTGCGTGCCGGGACGCAGCGCTGCCGCGCGGGGTCGTACTCGGTCATCACCGCGCCCGCGTGGTCGGCGCCGGTCTCGGTGAGGGTGACCGGCCACCCCCACCGGTCGAGGACGGGCACGAAGTCCCGCGAGTGGTGGATGTCCGCGATGTCGTCGGCGGTGCCGTGCACCAGATGGACCGGGACCGGGGCGGCGGACGTCGCGGCCAACGCGTCACGCAGGTTGCCCAGGCCCATCTCCGGGCGCTCCCACAAGTACCTGCCCGCGATCCCGGCGACCGCCGCGGGCCGCCACCCGTCCACCAACTCGGGCCGGACCGCGACGCTCACCGCGGCGTACGCGCCCAGCGACCAGCCGGCCGGCACGATCCGGCCGGTGTCGCCGCCGAACTCACCCGCCCGCTCCCGGGCGAAACGCACCGAAGCGCGCAGATGCCCCCAGCCGCCGTCGGGCGCGTCGGGGCACCAGTCGGGCACCACGACCAACAGCCCCAGCGAGGCGGCCTGACGGGCGAGCGGCGCGAGTACGTCCCGCTCATCCGGCCCCCTGCCGTGCCAGAGGAGGACGGTGGGCACGGCGGCCGGGCCGCGGGCGGGCCGGTGGACGTCCAGTAACCGGCCGCCGGGTTCGTAGACGACGCCTTGTTCGGTGCTGACAGTGGTCTCGTTCACGTCCGGTCGAACGGTTCGGTACGGGCGAAGGTGCCGCGCGGCGCGGTCCCTTCCTCCAGGCCCGGGGACGACCGGCCGCGAACGGCGCGACAGGGCTCCCGGCCGAGGCCGGGAGCCCTGTCGCACGGTGTCCCGTCGATCCCGCCGCGATCAGAAGGAGGAGACGTCCAGCAGCTTCTCCTTGATCCCGTCGGGGTCCCCGGCGGGCCAGGTGTAGTCGGTGGTGCCGGCCGACTGCAGGGCGGACTTCACGGTGCCCGGAGAAGCACCGCGGTGGCCGGCGAGGTACAGGGCCGCTCCACCGGCGACGTGCGGGGAGGCCATGGAGGTGCCGGAGATCGTGTTGTAGCCGCCCCTCATCCAGGTGGACTCGATGCAGACGCCCGGGGCCATGATGTCGACGTCGGCACCGTAGTTGGAGAAGTCCGCGATGGTGTCGTCGACGTCGGTGCGGCAGGTGGGCGCGCCCGCGCCGCCGGGCCTGCCGTCGAAGCCGTCCTCCCGCCCCTCCTTCCGCTGCCCGACATTCCGAAAAAGCCCCGCTACGCGAATCTCGACTCGCTTGCGGACGCGCTGGACGCCTCCGTGGGGTGTGAGAGGCGTGAGAGGGAGAAGGACGCGGCGAACGCGATGACGTGCGTGCCGGAGCGGTCGGAGGAACCCTGCGCCTATCTGGAACTGCACGACACGTCCGCCGAGCGCGACGACGCACTGCGCCTGGCCATCAGCGTGCCGGAACTGCCCAGGTTCATCGTCACGGCGGGGAACTGGTCCATCCAGTTCTGCGACAGGTCCCTGGGGCGCGAGGTGGCTGACGACCTGGGAGGAGTCGTCGTCTCCTGAACCTGCCGCTCACACCCGGCCGAACGGCTCGGCATAGGCGAAGCTGCCGCGCAGGGCGGGGTCTTCGGGGTCGTACGCGGAGAGGGTGCGGACCTGGAAGTACTCACCCCAGGCGGGGTCGGGCGGGGTGATGCCGTACTCGGTGGAGGTGCGGAAGCCGAAGCGGCGGTAGTAGGCGGGCTCGCCGAGGAGGGCCACCAGCGGTTCACCGAGGGCGTCGGCCGCGCCGAGCGCGGTGTGCATCAGCGCCGAGCCGGTGCCGCGCCCCTGGTGGCCGGGGTGGACGCTGATGGGCCCGAGCCCCAGCGCGGGCGTGGCGCCGATGTGCCCCCGGGTGCACACCACATGCCCGACGACCTCGCCGCCGGGGCCCTCGGCCACCAGCGACAGCACGGGCAACCACGCCTCGCGGCCGCGCAGTTCGTCCAGCAGGGTGACCTCCACCGGGACGGGCGTCTGTGACCGGGCGGCGAAGGCCGCACCGGTCACGGCGCGTACGGCGGAAACGTCGGCGGGGCTCTCGCGTCGGATCAGCACCGCGGCAGTCTGCGCCGCCGCCCGGGGCGCGGGCAACGGGATTACGCCCCGCCGGTGGGCGGCCGGCCCTCCGTGCGCACCCGCTCCAGAAAGGCCGCCCACGGTGCGGAGCCGAAGGCGAGCGCCGGTCCGGCGGGGTCCTTGGAGTCCCGTACGGCAGTCCGCCCGCCGGGCAGGGCCGCGGCCTCCACGCAGTTGGTGTTGCCGCTGTGCGACGAGGCGGTCCATATGACGCCGAGCGCGGAGGCGTCGGTTATGCGCTTGCTCATGAGCTCTCTTCCTTCAGGTCGCGGATCAGTCGGAGCGAGGCGTCGCGGGACAGTGCGTCGGCGACGATGCGCCGGAAGGCCGCCGAGTAGCGCTCCACCTCGGGTCTTTCCTCGATGTACAGGGAGTTCGTCAGGTGCTCCAGCAGCACCACGTCGTGGTCCTGGCTCTCGGGGAAGCTCAGGATCGTGAACGCGCCGCTCAGTCCGGGATGCGGCCCGGCCGTGGAGCGCATCACCTGGAGCGTGACGTTCGGCAGTTCGGACAGGTCCAGGAGCCGTTGGAGCTGGTCCCGCATGATCTGCGGCCGGTCCGCGATCCGCGTGCGCAGTGCGCTGTCGTTCACAACCGCCCAGACCTCCGGAGGGTTGGGCTGGGTGAGTACGGACTGGCGCGCCTGGCGGACCTCCACGAGGCGGTTCACCTCTTCCGGCGCGTCGGTCATGTTGAGGGCGGAGATGATCTCGCGGGCGTAGGCGGCGGTCTGGAACAGCCCGGGAACGAAGCCGCACTCGTAGGTCTGCACCGCCTTGGCGTCCGCCTCCAGGCTGATGAAGTCCGCGTAGACGGGAGTGAGGACGTCGGTGTACCGCTGCCACCAGCCACGCTGACCGCCGTCCCGGGCCAGTCTGAGAAGCGCCTGTCTCCTGGGCTCGTCCTGCACTCCGTAGAAGTCCAGGAGCGCTTCGACATCGCACTGCTTCGCGGCGGTGCGCCCTGTCTCGATGCGGGACACCTTGGCGTTGTGCCAGCCGAAGTTCCGGGCGACGGTCTCGGTCGTGTACTTCAGCCCCTCGCGCAGCGAGCGCAGTTCCGCGCCGAGTCGCCTGCGCCTCACCGTGGGACCGCTCATCAGGGCACCCCTCCTTGTCCGTTGACGAGTCTGCCGCATCCACCTGACGGGCCGTCGAGCCTGGCCCAGTAGATCAGACAGGAGGCAGAGGCATATGCCGTTTATGCAGATCTGCATGAATGGATTGCGATTCTGCACCGCACTGCGGCACTCTGAGTGCAGAGCGCTTCAGCGCTCCGTGATCGGACGTCAGGAAGGCATCGCCTTGCACGCAACACCAAGCAAGAGGGACGCGCGGTACGACCGGGTGCGGGACCGGGTGACGGTCCCCGTCACCGTCCACGGGGACGACGGCATGTCCGTCGAGACCGAGATGGTGCTGGAGCCGGACCAGTTGGAGCTGCGCTACGCACAGCTCGGCCGGCTGATCGAGCGCCGCGACCGTTGCGGGCGGACGGGGGAGTGGGCGTGAGCACTGCGCCGCTGCCGAGGCGGGGCGCCTCCGACGAGGTGATCGAACTGCCCGCCGACACCCCCGACGACCGCCTCAACGGCCGGGCCTGCGTCCACTGCGGCACCCGTACCGCGCCGCTCGCCTACGCCGGGTGGGCGCGGGTCGCCACCGGACGGCCCGGCGGGCGGCTGTCCTGCCCGGTCAGCGCCTGCGCCGACTGCCGGGCGCGGCGGGCGGCGCGGTGACGCGCCACGCGCTCGCGGTGGCCGAGACCGTCCTGACGGCGCTCACCGTGCTGTCCGCCTCCGGTGTCGCCTGGCTGCTCGCCACCGGGTGAGCGCCAAAGGGCTTGGTGAAGAAGCGACTTGACGGCGACTATTCTCTCAGGGAATAGTCGCCGTCATGTCGACCGCAGCCCATGTACTGCTCGCCCTGCTGGCCGCCGGGCCGCAGCACGGCTACGACCTGAAGAAGGCGCACGACCAGCGCTTCCCCAAGGCCAGACCGATCGCCTTCGGCCAGGTCTACGGCACGCTCGGCAGGCTGGAGCGCGACGGGCTGGTGGAGAAGCGCGGGCAGAGCCGCGAAGGCGGCCCGGACCGGACCGAGTTCGCCCTCACCGACGCCGGACGCGAGAAGCTGCGCGCCTGGCTGGAGGAGATCGAGACCCCGGCCCCGTACGTCACCAGCACACTTCTGGCCAAGGTCGTCGTCGCCCTGCTGGTCAACGGCGTCGAGCAGGCCCGCGGCTACCTCGCCGAACAGCGCCGGGCGCACACCGCGCGGCTGCGCGAGCTGACAGCCGTCAAGACCGACCCCGAGTCCTCGCTCGGCGACGTGATCGCCGCGGACTTCGCCATCGCCCACCTCGACGCCGACCTGCGCTGGTTGCACACCACGCTGGACCGCGTCGCCGACCTGCACCGGGAGGTGCACCCATGACGCTCCTGCAAGCACGCGGGATCGTGAAGTCCTACGGGCCGACGCCCGCGCTCCGCGGCGTCACCGTGGAACTGGCCGAGGGCGAGATCCTCGCCGTCACCGGACCCAGCGGCTGCGGCAAGTCCACACTGCTGCACTGCCTGTCCGGAATCCTGCGCCCCGACGCGGGCGAGGTGCTGTACGGGGGTCAGCGCCTCGACACCCGCTCGGAGGCAGACCGCTCCAGACTGCGGCGCACCGACTTCGGAGTGCTGTTCCAGTTCGGGCAGCTCGTCGCCGAGCTGACGGCAGCCGAGAACGTCGCCCTGCCGCTGCTGCTGGCCGGCAGGGGGCGGCGCGAAGCCCGCACCGCCGCGCTGAACTGGCTGGAGCGGCTGGAGGCGGCCGACGTGGCCGACTCCCGGCCCGGCGAGATGTCCGGCGGCCAGCAGCAGCGGTGCGCCGCGGCGCGGGCGCTGGTCACCGAACCGAAGGTGCTCTTCGCCGACGAGCCCACCGGCGCGCTGGACGCGCTGGCCGGGGAGCGGCTGCTGGGGCACCTGACGAGGGTCGCCCAGGAGCAGCGCACCAGCGTCGTGCTCGTCACCCACGAGGCGTCCGTGGCAGCCTACGCCGACCGCGAGATCACCCTGCGGGACGGCGCACCGGACCCGACCGGGCTCGGTGCCGACGTGCCGGCGGGCGGCCGCCCGTGAAGCCCACCGCACTGCTCAGGCTGGCTCTGGCCGGAACGCGTACCGACACCCTGCGGGTGGTGCTCACCGCCGTCAGCGCCGCCCTCGCCGCCCTGGCGGTCCTCGCCGCGCTGACGGTGCTGGCCATTCCCCTCCCCGCCGGCTTCGGCCCGCGTGACGGCAGCGACGCCTGGGCCGACCAGTACACCAGCGCACTCCTCAAAGAGCCCGGACTGCGCCCCGGCGTGGCCGCCGGCCTGCTGCTGCTCACCATCCCCGTACTGGCCCTGGCCGGCCAGTGCGCCCGGCTCGGCGCGCCCTCCCGCGACCGGCGGCTCGCCGCGATCCGGCTGGCCGGCGGCACTCCGCGCCAGGCGATGACCGTCGCCGCCGCCGAGACGGGGGTGGCGAGCCTGCTGGGCACCTGCGCCGGACTCGTGGTCTTCCTCGTCGGACGCGAGGTGCTGCACCGGCCGGACGCCGAGGGCAGGTTTCCGCTGCCCACCGACGTGCTGCCCTCCGTACCCGCCCTGGCCGCCGCCGTGCTCGGGCTGCCGCTGCTGGCGGCGCTCGCGGCCGCGGTGATGCTGCGCCGGGTGATCGTGACTCCGCTCGGGGTGACCCGGCAGGCGCGGCCGAAGCGTTCGCCGAGGCCGTGGCCCGCCGTCCTGATCGTGCTCGGTGTGGGGGCCTCCCTCGCCTTCGAAGCGATCCGGAGGAACTACGAGGACTCCGGCGATCCGGCTTTCCTCTCCCCGCTGCCGTTCCTGCTGCTCTTCGGAGGCGGACTGGCGGCCGCCCTCGGCGTGGTGCTCGGCACCGGCTGGATCTCCCACGCCACCGGCCGGGTGCTGCACCGCTTCGCCCGCCGTCCGGCCCCGCTGCTGGCCGCCCGCCGGCTGCTGGCCGACCCCTGGCACGGCAGCCGCACCCTCGCCGCCCTGCTGGTGGCCGTGGTCTTCGGCGCGGGAGCGCTGGCCGTACGCGCCTTCTTCGCCACCATGCTGGAGGCGCGGCAGGAGGCGCAGCGCTTCTACGACGAGGCGGCCGGGCGGGAGACGGCGGGCGGATACGGCCCGGACACCTTCTACCTCGACGCCATGGACGTGGTGGACACCGCCGTCGCCGTGGGGCTGGTGATCGCGGCGGCCGGCCTGCTGGTCACCGTCGCCGAGGCCGTCGTCGCCCGCCGCCGCACCCACGCGGCCCTGGCCGCAGCCGGCGTGCCCCGCTCCGTGCTGGGCCGGGCGCTGGTGTGGCAGACGTTCGCGCCCCTGGTCCCGGCCGTGGTGCTGGCGATGACCGTGGGCACCCTGATGGGCCGGGGGTACTTCGGCGCGGAGGTGCGGGAGGGCGGCGGCCAGGCGCAGACCTGCGACGCGGCCCCGGCCCTGTGCGAGGAGAACTTCGAGAAGTACAGCCACCTGATCGAGGTCCCCGACATCGTGCGCGCCGTCCCCGTGCCCCTGGGCGACCTCGCCCTCCACGGGCTGGGCGTGCTGGCCCTCGTCGCGGCCGCCACCGGCCTCGGGCTGCTGTTCCTGCGCCCGGGTACCTCGGTGGAGGAACTGCGCACCGGCTGACGGCCGGACGGCGACCTGACGGCGGCGGGGGCGTCGGCCGGACGGCGGCGGGGGCGTCGGCCGGGTGGCGCGGTGCGGCGCGGCGCGACGCGGTGTCCGGGCCGTCTCGCGGACCGGACACAATAGGGGGATGACCGACAGTCCCGCCCCTCTCGCAGACCCGCATCTGCACCACCCGGCCGACACCCCCGCCGCGGGCGGCCCGCGCGACATCGTGATCCTGGGCTCCACCGGGTCGATCGGCACCCAGGCCGTCGACGTGGTGCTGGCCAACCCCGACCGCTTCCGGGTGACCGCGCTGTCCGCCGCGGGCGGCCGGGTGGAGCTGCTGGCGGAGCAGGCCCACCGGCTGAAGGTCCGCACCGTCGCCGTCTCCGACGCGAGCAGGGCCGGCGAGCTGCGCGAGGCGCTGCGCGCCCGTTACGGCTCCGCCGGGCCGCTGCCCGAGGTGCTGGCCGGACCGGACGCGGCCACCGAGCTGGCCGCGTCCGAGTGCCACACCGTCCTCAACGGCATCACCGGCTCCATCGGGCTGCGCCCCACCCTGGCCGCCCTGGAGGCGGGACGCACCCTGGCCCTGGCCAACAAGGAGTCCCTCATCGTCGGCGGGCCGCTGGTGAAGGCGCTGGCCGAGCCGGGGCAGATCATCCCCGTCGACTCCGAGCACTCCGCGCTGTTCCAGGCGCTGATGAGCGGCACCCGAGCCGAGGTCCGCAAACTGCTGGTGACCGCCTCCGGCGGCCCCTTCCGGGGGCGCACCCGCGAGGAGCTGGAGGACGTCACCCCCGACGACGCCCTGGCCCACCCCACCTGGGCGATGGGCCCGGTCATCACCGTCAACTCCGCGACCCTGGTCAACAAGGGCCTGGAGGTCATCGAGGCGCACCTGCTGTACGACATCCCCTTCGACCGCATCGAGGTCGTCGTCCACCCGCAGTCCTACATCCACTCGATGGTGGAGTTCCGGGACGGCTCCACCATCGCCCAGTGCGGCCCGCCCGACATGCGGCTGCCCATCGCCCTCGGCATCGGCTGGCCGCACCGGGTGCCCGACACCGGCCCCGTGTTCGACTGGTCCAAGGCGATGAGCTGGGAGTTCTTCCCGCTGGACGAGAAGGCCTTCCCGTCCGTGGCGCTGGCCTGCCACGTCGGCGCGCTGGGCGGGACCGCACCGGCGGTGTTCAATGCCGCCAACGAGGAGTGCGTCGAGGCGTTCCTGTCCGGCAGGCTGCCGTTCAACGGCATAGTGGATACCGTCGCCGCGGTGGTCGAGGAGCACGGCACCCCCCGGGGAGCCGGCCTGACCCTGGACGAGGTGCTCGACGCCGAGACCTGGGCGCGCGCCCGCGCCCGCGAACTGGCGGCACGTATGACGGAGCGGACAGCGGAGGCACGCGCATGACGACGGTGATGACCATCCTCGGCATAGTCGTCTTCGTGGTCGGCCTGCTGTTCTCCATCGCCTGGCACGAACTGGGCCACCTGTCCACGGCCAAGATGTTCGGCGTCCGCGTGCCGCAGTACATGGTCGGCTTCGGCCCCACCCTGTGGTCGCGGAAGAGAGGCGAGACCGAGTACGGCATCAAGGCGATCCCGCTCGGCGGCTACATCCGCATGATCGGCATGTTCCCGCCCGGTGACGACGGCGCCGTCCGGCAGCGCTCCACCTCCCCCTTCCGGGGGATGATCGAGGACGCCCGCGCGGCGGCCTACGAGGAGCTCCAGCCGGGCGACGAGAAGCGGATGTTCTACACGCGCAAGCCCTGGAAGCGCGTGATCGTGATGTTCGCCGGCCCGTTCATGAACCTGGTGCTGGCCGTGGCGATCTTCCTCGGCACGCTGATGACCTTCGGCATCAACACCACGACCACCACCGTCTCCTCCGTCTCCGAGTGCGTGGTCAGGGTCTCCGAGCGCACCGACACCTGCCCCGAGGGCGCCCCCGACTCCCCGGCCAAGGCGGCCGGCCTGAAGCCCGGCGACACCATCGTGGCCTTCAACGGGGCGGAGGTCACCGAGTGGGGCGACCTCCAGCAGCGCATCCGCGACACCATCGGGCCGGCCACCATCACCGTCGAGCGCGACGGCGAGCGCGAGGTCCTCCAGGCGAACCTGGTGAAGAACCAGGTCGCCAAGTCCGACGGGCGCGGCGGCTACGTCGAGGGCGAGTACGTCACCACCGGCTTCCTCGGCTTCTCACCGGCCACCGGCGTGGTCGAGCAGTCCTTCCCGCAGGCCGTCGACCGCATGGGCGACATGATGATCGCCGGAGCCGAGGCGCTGACCCGCCTGCCGGAGAAGATCCCCGGTCTGTGGAACGCGGCCTTCGCCGGCGCCGAGCGCGAGCAGGACTCCCCGATGGGCGTGGTCGGCGCGGCCCGCGTCAGCGGGGAGATCTTCGCCCTGGAGATCCCGGCGGAGCAGCGGGTGGCGATCACCCTCCTCACCCTCGCCCTCTTCAACCTCTCGCTGTTCCTGTTCAACATGCTGCCGCTGCTGCCGCTGGACGGCGGCCACATCGCGGGGGCCCTGTGGGAGTCGCTGCGCCGGGGCCTGGCCAGGGTGCTGCGCCGCCCCGACCCCGGCCCGTTCGACGTGGCGAAGATGATGCCGGTGGCGTACGTGGTGGCGGGCGTCTTCGTCTGCTTCACGCTGCTGGTGCTCATCGCGGACGTGGTCAACCCCGTACGCCTGACCGGCTGACGCCCGGGGCGGGGCGGGGCGAGCCCGCCCCGCCCCGCGCCGCGTACGGCGGACCACGGTGTGCCCCGGGCCCCGGGCGTACCGTAATCTCGGAGGCCGGAGCCCGCCGCCGAACGGGGCACTGGACCACAGCTTGGGGTTGCACACCACAATGACAGCCATTTCGCTCGGAATGCCGTCCGTACCGACCAAACTGGCCGACAGACGGGTCAGCCGGAAGATCCAGGTCGGCTCGGTGGCCGTCGGAGGCGACGCCCCGGTCTCCGTGCAGTCGATGACCACCACCGTCACCGCCGACATCGGCGCCACGCTCCAGCAGATCGCCGAACTGACCGCCTCCGGCTGCGAGATCGTCCGCGTGGCCTGCCCGTCCCAGGACGACGCCGAGGCGCTGCCGGTCATCGCGAGGAAGTCCCAGATCCCGGTGATCGCGGACATCCACTTCCAGCCCAAGTACGTCTTCGCCGCCATCGACGCCGGCTGCGCGGCCGTGCGCGTCAACCCGGGCAACATCCGGCAGTTCGACGACAAGGTCAAGGAGATCGCCAAGGCGGCCTCCGACGCCGGCGTCCCCATCCGCATCGGCGTCAACGCCGGCTCCCTGGACAAGCGGCTGCTGGCCAAGTACGGCAAGGCCACCCCCGAGGCGCTGGTGGAGTCCGCGCTGTGGGAGTGCTCGCTGTTCGAGGAGCACGGCTTCCGCGACATCAAGATCTCGGTCAAGCACAACGACCCGGTCGTGATGGTCAACGCCTACCGGCTGCTGGCCGAGAAGTGCGACTACCCCCTCCACCTGGGCGTCACCGAGGCCGGACCGGCCTTCCAGGGCACCATCAAGTCGGCCGTCGCCTTCGGCGCCCTGCTGAGCGAGGGCATCGGCGACACCATCCGCGTCTCGCTGTCGGCCCCGCCGGTGGAGGAGATCAAGGTCGGCATCCAGATCCTGGAGTCCCTCGGCCTGCGCCAGCGCCGGCTGGAGATCGTCTCCTGCCCCTCCTGCGGCCGGGCCCAGGTGGACGTCTACAAGCTCGCCGACGAGGTGACCGCCGGCCTCGAGGGCATGGAGGTGCCGCTGCGGGTGGCCGTCATGGGCTGCGTCGTCAACGGGCCCGGTGAGGCCCGCGAGGCCGACCTCGGGGTGGCCTCCGGCAACGGCAAGGGCCAGATCTTCGTCAAGGGCGAGGTCATCAAGACCGTCCCCGAGTCCAAGATCGTCGAGACCCTCATCGACGAGGCCATGAAGATCGCCGAGCAGATGGAGAAGGACGGCGTGCTCTCCGGGCCGCCGGAGGTCTCCGTCAGCTGACCTGCCCGCGCCCGCCCGGCCGCGGCGGCCCGGGGGTAAAGTCGGAAGACCGCTCCCCGCCACCACGGCCGTACGGTGAGGCATCCCACGTGCTGACGACCACCACCACCCGTGTCGTCGAGCCCCACGAGCTCGACGACGCCCTCGCGGTACTCGACCGCGAGCCGGTCAACAACGCCTTCGTCGCCGCCCGTGTCCGGGTCTCCGGCCTGGACCCGTGGCGGCTGGGCGGGGAGATGTGGGGCTGGTACCAGCGCGGGCGGCTGGAGTCGCTGTGCTACGCGGGCGCCAACCTCGTCCCCGTCTGCGCGGGGCCGGAGGCGGTGCGCGCCTTCGCCGAGCGGGCGCGCCGCCAGGGGCGGCGCTGCTCGTCCGTCGTCGGCCCGGCCGGGCCCACCGCCGCCCTGTGGGCCCGGCTGGAGCCGCACTGGGGCCCGGCCCGCGAGGTCCGCCGCCACCAGCCGCTGATGGTCGCCGACCGCATGCCCGCGGGCATACGGCCCGACCCGTACGTGCGGCGCGTCCGCAAGGACGAGATGGACGTGCTGATGCCCGCCTGCGTGGCGATGTTCACCGAGGAGGTCGGCGTCTCGCCGCTGGCCGGGGACGGCGGGCTGATCTACCAGGCCCGGGTCGCCGAACTGGTCGGCGCCGGCCGGTCGTTCGCCCGCATCGAGGACGGCCGGGTGGTCTTCAAGGCCGAGATCGGCGCCGTCACGTCGCAGGCGTGCCAGATCCAGGGGGTGTGGGTCGCCCCCGACCGCCGCGGCCGGGGCCTGTCCGTCGCCGGCATGGCGGCGGTGCTGCGCTACGCGCTGACCGAGGTCTCCCCGGTCGTCAGCCTCTACGTCAACGACTACAACACCGCGGCCCGCGCCGCCTACCGCCGGGTCGGCTTCCGCGAGGTCGGCGAGTTCATGAGCGTGCTGTTCTGAGGCGTGCCGTTCCCAACGGCACCGGACGGTTCCGAACGGCCGGTGCCCGCGCGGGTGTCCGCCGGATCCCGCCGGCCTCTCCAGTAGGGTCGGACACCATGGAAGACGCCCAGGTCGGTCCCCTGGACCTCGCAGCCCGCGTGGACGAGGCGCTCGCCGTACAGGCCGTCGCCTTCGGACTGACCGACGACGAGGTGGGGGTGCGCCGCCACATCGTGCTGCGGCACGCCGCCGCCCCCGGGGTCCGGGCGCTGGGCGCCACCACACCGCGCGGGCGGCTGATCGGCTTCGTCTACGGGATGCCCAACGACCGCACGCAGTGGTGGTCCACGGTCGTCGAGCCGTACCTGAGGCGCAACGGTAACGCCGGGTGGCTCGACGACGCCTTCGTCATCACCGAGCTGCACGTGCACCCGGCGTACCAGAAGCACGGCATCGGCCGGGAGCTGATCACCACGATCACCGACACCGCCGCCGAGCCGCGCTCGATCCTCTCCGCGATCGACACCGAGAGCCCGGCCCGCGCCCTCTACCGCTCCCTGGGCTACCGGGACCTGGCCCGTCACGTGCTGTTCCCGAGCGCCGGGAGTCCGTACGCGGTGATGGGTGCGCCGCTGCCGCTGCGGCGGTGAGGCGGGTCCGGCCGGGGGTCCGGGGGTGGTCCCCCGGGGGGTGGGGTCCGAGTGCCGGGAGTCCGTACGCGGTGATGGGTGCGCCGCTGCCGCTGCGGCGCCGGTAGTCTCCTGGGCGGGCCGCAGCACAGCCGCGGCCCCGGAAACCGACCCACCGCACGCAGGAGAAACCCATGGCAGCCCGTGTCCAGCGCATGTCCCGGCTCATGCTGAAGACGCTGCGCGAGGACCCGGCCGACGCCGAGACCGTCAGCCACAGGCTTCTGGTCCGCGCCGGCTACGTACGCCGCACCGCCGCCGGGATCTGGACCTGGCTGCCGCTGGGCAAGCAGGTCCTGGAGAACGTCACCCGGATCGTGCGCGAGGAGATGGACGCCATCGGCGCCCAGGAGGTGCTGCTCCCGGCACTGCTGCCCAGGGAGCCGTACGAGGCCTCGGGCCGCTGGGAGGAGTACGGCGACCTGCTGTTCCGGCTCAGGGACCGCAAGGGCGCCGACTACCTGCTCGGGCCCACCCACGAGGAGATCTTCACCCAGGTCGTCAAGGACCAGTGCACGTCCTACAAGGACCTGCCGGTGATGCTCTACCAGATCCAGACCAAGTACCGCGACGAGGCCCGCCCGCGCTCGGGCATCCTGCGCGGCCGGGAGTTCCTGATGAAGGACTCCTACTCCTTCGACACCAGCGACGAGGAGCTGGCCGAGTCCTACCGGCTGCACCGCGAGGCGTACGTGCGGATCTTCACCCGGCTCGGCCTGGACCACCGGGTCGTCTCCGCCGTCTCGGGCGCGATGGGCGGCTCGGCCTCCGAGGAGTTCCTCGCCCCGGCCGCCGCCGGCGAGGACACCTTCGCCGACTGCCCGGCCTGCGGCTACGCCGCCAACACCGAGGCCGTCACCTTCCCGCTGAAGCAGGGCGACCCCATGGGCCACCCGCCCGTCGAGGAACTGGACACCCCCGACACCCCCACCATCGAGACGCTCGCCGACCACCTGGGCGTGCCCGCCTCCGCCACCCTGAAGAACCTGCTGGTCAAGGTGGACGGTGAGATCTGGGCCGTGGGCGTGCCCGGGGACCGCGAGGTGGACCTCGGCAAGCTCGCCGAGCACCTGGCGCCCGCCACCGTGGAGCTGGTCACCGCCGAGGACTTCACCGGCCGCCCCGCCCTGGTGCGCGGCTACGTCGGACCGCAGGGGCTGGCCGGCACCGCCTTCCGCTACGTCGCCGACCCGCGCGTGGCCCCCGGCACCTCCTGGATCACCGGGGCCAACAAGCCCGACACCCACGCCCGCAACGTGGTGTGCGGCCGCGACTTCGAGGTCGACGAGTACCTGGACGTGGTCACCGTCGAGGACGGCGACCCCTGCCCGTCCTGCGGCGCGGGGCTGAAGCTGGACAGGGCCATCGAGATCGGCCACATCTTCCAGCTCGGCCGCAAGTACGCCGACGCCTTCTCCCTGGACGTGCTCGGCCGCGACGGCAAGCCCGTCCGCGTCACCATGGGCTCCTACGGCATCGGCGTCTCGCGCGCGGTGGCCGCGCTCGCCGAGCAGACGGCCGACGGCCAGGGCCTGTGCTGGCCGCGTGAGGTCGCCCCGGCCGACGTCCACGTCGTCGCCGCAGGCAAGGGCGCCCAGATCGAGATGGCCCTGGAGCTGGCCGGGAGGCTGGCCGGGGCCGGGGTGCGCACCCTGGTGGACGACCGTACGGGCGTCTCGCCCGGTGTGAAGTTCACCGACGCGGAGCTGATCGGCGTGCCGGAGATCCTGGTGGTGGGCCGGGGCGCGGCCAAGGGACTGGTGGAGCTGAAGGACCGGCGCACCGGCGAGCGCGAGGAGGTCCCGGTGGACGAGGCGGTGGAGCGGCTGGTCCGCTCGGCCCGCGAGTCCGCCTGAGCCGCCGCGGCGGGGTCCTCACCGGGCCCCGCCGCACAACCCGGCAAACCCGGCACGGGCTCGGCACGGGCTCGCGACGGGCCCGGCACGGGGTCTGCGGCGGCGGCTCACAGCCAGCCGGCGAACTCCAGCAGCGCCTCGCCGTCGGCGCGTTCACCGGCGGCGAGGTGCCGGGCACCCGACTCCACCGCCCGGTACAGGCTCCAGCCGCGCAGCCGGTCGCGGTCCACCTCCAGGGAGTTCGCCAGCTTGGCCACCCGGCGCCGGGCGATCGCGGGGGCGCCGGAGCCGGCGGCCAGGTCGTGCAGCCGGTCGCGGACCAGCCGGGCCAGGTCGTACGCCCGCTCGCCCACCAGCGGATCGGGGCCGACCACCAGCCAGTGCGCCCGCCCCGGATCCGCCGACAGCACCGCGCCCTGCCGGAAGTCGCCGTGCAGCAGCACGTGTTCGGGGGCGCCGGCGAGCAGTTCGGAGCGCAGTGCCAGGGCCTCCTCGGCCAGTGGGCGGGCCTCCTCGGGCACGTGCGCGCGGATGCCCTCCACCGCCCGGCCGGTGTGCTCCTCCACGGTGGTGAAGGGATGCCCGCCGTCCTCCGGTGCGCCGGGGGGCGCGGGGGGCACCCACAGCCGGTGCAGCGCCGAGACCGCCTCCAAGGTGGCCTTCGCGTCCGGCAGCGAGCGCAGCGACACGTCCGCGTGCAGCCGCTCCAGCAGCAGCGCGCCGTCCTCGGGCGCGGCGTCCAGCAGCCGTACCGCGCCGTGCCCCTCCCAGCGGGACAGCGCCGCCGCCTCGTCCGCCGCGCCGGCTGCGCGCAGTTTCAGCGCGGCCGGCGAGCCGTCCGCCCGGCGCACCAGGACGACCAGGCTGCCGCGCCCGCCGGGGGAGACCACCCGCTCGGCCGTCAGTCCCCAGCGCGCCAGCGACGCCCGGACCAGATCGGGCAGCCGCGCCAGCCAGGGGGAGTCCGCGCCCAGGAAGCGCACCAGCCGCTGCGGGGGTTCGACGTGCGGAGCCGATGTCATGCCCGGGCGTCCCTTTCGTCGTCGGCGTCGCGCGGGAGAACCCCTCAGAGGGACTCCCGGCCCGCCGGCGCGGTGCGCTCGGCGAGCCCTGGGAAGGGTAC
Organism: Streptomyces nanhaiensis; assembly: GCF_046614825.1. Classification (NCBI taxonomy): domain Bacteria; kingdom Bacillati; phylum Actinomycetota; class Actinomycetes; order Kitasatosporales; family Streptomycetaceae; genus Streptomyces; species Streptomyces nanhaiensis. Next base: position 689 of record NZ_JBKJFM010000042.1, on the reverse strand, counting down.
GCCCGTACCGCGCCAGCGTGCCGCGCGGACCGCGGCCTCCCGCAGCGCGGCGGCCGCCTCCCGCCGCAGCCGGCCCTCGCCCGCCCGGACCAGGTCGGCGTAGACGGCGGCCACCCGTTCCTCCAGTTCGGCGGCGAGCCGCACCGCCGCGGCACCGTCCGGCACCGCGAAGGGCAGGGAGTAGGCCGCCGCGGCGGGCTCGGGGCTGCCGCCCATCCGCCGTACCGTGCTGCGCAGGGCGTCACGGCGCGCGCGGTGGGCGTCGTGGGCCTCCCGCGCCTGCGCGCGCCGGTCCTCGGCGATCCGCCCGCCCACGACGCCGTAGCCGTAGACGGCGGCGTGCTCGGCCAGGAGCGCGGCCTGCAGGGCGGTCAGCGCGGAGCCGTCCTCCGCGCCGGATCCGCCCTCCCCTCCGGGCGCACCGCCGGGGGCGGCGTCCGGTGCGGCGCCGGTGGAAGGGGCAGCGGGGGAGGGCGTGGCCGGGTTCAGCGCCGGGTTCGCCAACGGGTTCGCCGCCTGGTTGGTCGCCTGGTTCATCACTCGCCGTCCGTGAGCAGGTAGACGTGGACCGCCCCGGCCGCCGCGACGGACGCGAGCAGCCGGGCGAGCTCGGGCGGGGCGCCGTCGAGGGCCCGGGTGAGGGCGTCGGCGGCGGCGCGTTCGGCTTTCGCGAGGGCGCTCAGCGCGCG
>NZ_JBKJFM010000429.1:0-261 GCF_046614825.1 Streptomyces nanhaiensis | reverse complement strand
CCGGGGCCAGCGCCCGCACCCGGCCGGGCAGATCCACCGGAATCCAGTCACCCGACAGCAGCACCACCCGCAGCGCAACCGCAGCCGAGGCCCCCGCCGCGTGCTCCACCAGCATCGCCATCAACGCGGGAACGGAGTTCCACACCGTCACCCCGTGCTCGACCACCAACTCCAGCCAGTGCCCCGGATCACGGCCGCTGCCCGGACGCGGCAGCACCAGCGTCCCGCCCGCCCCCAGCACCCCGAACACGTCGTACACCG
>NZ_JBKJFM010000428.1:0-272 GCF_046614825.1 Streptomyces nanhaiensis | reverse complement strand
GAGCTCTCGTGCTTGTCTACCCGTCCGCCATCGATCTGTCCAGCCGCGCCCTGCAGCACCTCTCCGGCCTTCTCGCAGTTCACCGACGCCGCATCGGCTCCCGATGGCGTCGCCTCACCTGCAGCCGACAGGCCCTGCTCGTCCTGCCCACCTGCGCTGCGGTGACACCTACGCCCGCCTCGCCGCGGGTTTCCGCATCGGGATCGCCACGGCCTACCGCTACATACGCGAGGCCGTCGACCTCCTGGCTGCTCTCGCGCCCACGCTGGAGC
>NZ_JBKJFM010000427.1:0-290 GCF_046614825.1 Streptomyces nanhaiensis | reverse complement strand
GCCTCGGTATTCTCTACCAGACCACCTGAGTCGGTTTAGGGTACGGGCCGCCGTGCAACTCGCTAGAGGCTTTTCTCGACAGCATAGGATCATCCACTTCACCACATCGGCTCGGCATCAGGTCTCACCCTCGAATGTTGCACGGATTTACCTGCACAACGGGCTACACCCTTACCCCGGGACAACCACCGCCCGGGCTGGACTACCTTCCTGCGTCACCCCATCACTCACCTACTACCGGATCGGGCCGTCGGCTCCACCCCACCCGGCACCCGAAGGCACCGGAGGGC
>NZ_JBKJFM010000426.1:0-290 GCF_046614825.1 Streptomyces nanhaiensis | reverse complement strand
GCCCTCCGGTGCCTTCGGGTGCCGGGTGGGGTGGAGCCGACGGCCCGATCCGGTAGTAGGTGAGTGATGGGGTGACGCAGGAAGGTAGTCCAGCCCGGGCGGTGGTTGTCCCGGGGTAAGGGTGTAGGGCGCCAGGCAGGTAAATCCGTCTGGCATGAGAGCCTGAGACCTGATGCCGAGCCGATGTGGTGAAGTGGATGATCCTATGCTGTCGAGAAAAGCCTCTAGCGAGTTGCACGGCGGCCCGTACCCTAAACCGACTCAGGTGGTCTGGTAGAGAATACCGAGGC
>NZ_JBKJFM010000425.1:0-299 GCF_046614825.1 Streptomyces nanhaiensis | reverse complement strand
CTCCGAACTGCGCTTCGTCGCCGTGGCCGACGCGGAGGAGGTGTAGCCACGGCCCCGGCACCTGACCCGGCACCTGCCCCGGCACCTGACCCGGCACCGCCCCCGGCTCCGAACCCCCGGACGCGCGGCGGTCCCCCCGGACTCCCCGGAGGGACCGCCGCGCGCCCGTGTCCGCGCGAGGGGACGGACGCGCAGGCCGCGCTGCGCACGGGGCTGCGCCTTCTTCCCTGTCGGCAGACCTCCCTGCGGCGGCAGTCTTCGGGAAAACACCGCATGGAGGCCACAGTGACAACAGGAGC
>NZ_JBKJFM010000424.1:0-301 GCF_046614825.1 Streptomyces nanhaiensis | reverse complement strand
GGTCTCCTTCGAACGGGGGTTCACGCGGCGGAGGCGTCCGGAATCCGCCGTGCGCGTGTGCCTGTACCCCGATCCGCCCCATTCGTACCTTCGCATCGGCCATCGGTGCGCCGTGAGGAGCGCGCGGCCGGACGCGCCGGTCCGCCGCGTCCCGTGGAGGAGAGCGGCGGACCGGCGCGCGGGCGGGCCGTTGTGCCGGCGTCCGGGGTCAGCGCTCCAGATCGCCGCGCATGGCGACGAACAGCTTCCCGGCCTCGTCGGAGGTGCTGTCGGGGAACAGCGCCACCGCGGCGGTGCTCTC
>NZ_JBKJFM010000423.1:0-306 GCF_046614825.1 Streptomyces nanhaiensis | reverse complement strand
GACAAGCGCGGCGGCCCGTTCGGCGGCGGACACGACGCCCTCACCCGCTTCACCGTCGGCCACCAGGACGTCCGCGACTGGAACACCGAGGTCGACGGCTGGGTACGGCAGCTCCTCGAACACCGCGGAGCGCACTCCCCGCACGGCGGGTACGGTCATGCCGCCCCCTACGGCCACGCTCACGGTCACGGTGAGCACCACGACGGCCACCGCTCCGGCCCCGGCATGGGCACCGCCATCGCCGCGGGCGCGGCCGGACTCGCCGTCGGCGTCGCCGGCGGCATGATCGCGGCCGAGGTGGTCGAC
>NZ_JBKJFM010000422.1:0-312 GCF_046614825.1 Streptomyces nanhaiensis | reverse complement strand
GGCCGGACGGTCGTCAGCCCCCGGTACGGATCGGTGACCGTCACCAGATCCCCGGCCCGCACCTCCTCGATCGCCCGGCGGCTCCCGTCCGCCAGCAGCACCGGCGTACCCGGCAGGAAACTGTGGTCGCAGGCGTCCTCGGCGTTCTTCAGCCGCTGCCGGGCCTTCTTGAGCCTCCCGGACTTGTCGATGATCCCCTTGAGGCCGTCGTAGAGGTCACCGCCGTGCTTCTTGATCCTCTTGACGAGCTCGGCGGCCTTCTTCCACTTCCACGGCGCCCCGTACTTCGCCGCCAGCTTCCCCACCGCACCA
>NZ_JBKJFM010000421.1:0-315 GCF_046614825.1 Streptomyces nanhaiensis | reverse complement strand
GTTCGGCGGCGTCCTACTCTCCCACACGGTCCCCCATGCAGTACCATCGGCGCTGAAAGGCTTAGCTTCCGGGTTCGGAATGTAACCGGGCGTTTCCCTCACGCTGTGACCACCGAAACACCATCCGAGTGTTCCAAGCGAACAAGCACACTGTTCAATTAGAACCCCGAAAAACCTGCCGAGGCCGTTCGTGGTCTCAGAACCCACACAGTGGACGCGAACATCTACGGTCAAGCCCTCGGCCTATTAGTACCAGTCAACTCCACCGGTCACCCGGCTTCCATCTCTGGCCTATCAACCCGGTCGTCTCCCGGG
>NZ_JBKJFM010000420.1:0-317 GCF_046614825.1 Streptomyces nanhaiensis | reverse complement strand
GATCACCTCCTTTCTAAGGAGCATCTTTGGTCATCGGGCCTGCTGGTCCGGTGGGCACAGAGCCACTACGCCGGCGCGTGTCCGGCGGTGGTCTGCTCATGGGTGGAACGTTGACTAGTCGGCCGGGTCCTTCGGGGTCCGCTCTCAGTACTGCCCCTGCGGGGGTGTGGAACGGATGCGGGGCCGGGAGCCGGTCGGGCGCGCTGTTGGGTGTCTGAGGGCACGGCCGTACCGGCCGGGTCTTCGGTGCCGGCCCCGGTGTACTCCGCCCGATCGGGTGGGGGTGGCGGGTGGCTGGTCGTTGTTTGAGAACTGCA
>NZ_JBKJFM010000041.1:0-37880 GCF_046614825.1 Streptomyces nanhaiensis | reverse complement strand
GGCGACGAGCCCGCCGGCCGGGACGCCGGGCCGGTGGCGGCCGGGCACCCCGGCGCGGAGGAGCCCGACGAGCGGGCCGAGCGGGAGCGGCGCGGGGGCGACCGGCTGCGCTTCGTGGGAGCCGCCACCCGGCGGATCGCACGCGGCGTCGATCTGGACGAGACCGTGCTCGGGCTGTGCCGGGCCAGCGTCCCGGCGTTCTCGGACGCGATCCTGGTCTATCTGCGCGATCCGCTGCCGGTGGGGGACGAGCGGCCCACCGGGCCCTTCCTGCTGCGGCTGCGCCGCACCGACCGGCTGCCCGACTACGCCGCCCCGGCGCCCGCCGACGCCGACCCCTCCGACACCGGGGAGTTCCCGCTGCCCCTGCTCGCCCCTCAGCCGGAGGGCGCGGCGAGCGGGACACCGGAGCTGATCGAGGTGCGCGGCGGAGGCCCGCTGGCCGAGGTGCTGCGCGGGGTGCGCCCGGTCTTCGGCGACGCGCCCACCGTCCGCGAGGCGCTGCCGGAACTGCTCGGCCCCGCCCGCGAGATCCCGGCCGGGCGCCGGGCGATCCTCGCCCCGCTGCGCGGGCGCCGCCGGGTCATCGGGGCGGCGGTGTTCCTGCGCCGCCCGGACCGTGCCGCCTTCGAGGGCGACGACCTGCTGGTGGCCGCGCAGCTTGCCACGCACACCGCGCTGGGCGTGGACAAGGCGGTGCTCTACGGGCGCGAGGCGTACATCGCCGACGAGCTGCAGCGCACCATGCTCCCCGACGAGCTCCCCCAGCCCACCGGGGTGACGCTGGCCAGCCGCTACCTGCCGGCGGCCGAGACCGCCCGGGTGGGCGGCGACTGGTACGACGCGATACCGCTGCCCGGTGGCCGGGTGGCCCTGGTCGTCGGGGACGTCATGGGGCACTCCATGACCTCCGCGGCGATCATGGGCCAGCTGCGCACCACCGCCCAGACCCTGGCCGGGCTCGACCTGCCGCCGCAGGAGGTGCTGCACCACCTCGACGAGCAGGCCCAGCGGCTGGGCAGCGACCGCATGGCGACCTGCCTGTACGCCGTCTACGACCCCGTGGCCCACCGGATCGTGGTGGCCAACGCCGGGCACCCGCCGCCGGTGATGCTGCACCGCGACGGCCACGCCGAGGTGCTGCGCATCCCGGCCGGGGCGCCCATCGGGGTGGGGGGCGTGGACTTCGAGGCGGTGGAGCTGGACGCCCCGGCCGGCGCCACGCTGCTGCTCTACACCGACGGACTGGTGGAGTCGCGCCACCGGGACGTGTGGACCGGCATCGAGCAGCTGCGCGAGAAGCTCACCGACACCGCGGGGCTGACCCGCCCCGACACCCCGCCTCCGCTGGAGCCTTTGTGCGACGAGGTGCTGGACATCCTCGGCCCCGGCGACCGGGACGACGACATCGCTCTGCTGGCCGCCCGCTTCGACGGCATCCCGCCCAGCGACGTCGCCTACTGGTACCTCGACCCGCGGGCCCAGACCGCGCGGCAGGCCCGCCGCCTGGCCCGGCGGGCGCTGGAGCGCTGGGAGCTGGCGGACCTGACGGACTCCGTGGAGCTGCTGGTCAGCGAGGTGGTCACCAACGCCGTCCGCTACGCCGAGCGGCCCATCACGTTGCGGCTGCTGCGCACCGACGTGCTGCGCTGCGAGGTCGGGGACGACGTGCCGCAGCTTCCCAGGCTGCGGCAGGCCAGGGCCACGGACGAGGGCGGCCGGGGCCTGTACCTGGTCAACCGGCTCGCCCGGCGCTGGGGCGCGACCCGGCTGAGCACCGGCAAGGTGGTCTGGTTCGAGCTGCCCATGCCGTAGCGCGGCCGCGGTGGGCCGGTTCCGGCCGGGCGGCCGCGGAACGGCCGGACGGGCCCGCACCCCGGGTGGTGCGGGCCCGTCCGTCTGCGCGCCGGTCCTCGGGGGGCCGTGCGCGCGAACGAGGGTTTCCGGCGGTCCGTCAGACCGCGGCGGCCTCGGCGGCCGGGGCATCGGCCTGCGCCCCGGCCAGCGTGGCCTCGGCGTCCAGCACCGTGCCGACGGCCTGGAGGACGGAGGCGATCTTGAATGCCTCCTGGATCGTCTCGCGGTCCACACCGGCCTTGCGGAGCACCTGCTCGTGGGAGTCCAGGCACTGCCCGCAGCCGTTGACCGCGGAGACGGCCAGCGACCACAGCTCGAAGTCGGCCTTGTCCACGCCCGGGTTGCCGATGACGTTCATCCGCAGGCCCGCGCGCAGGGTGCCGTACTCCGGGTCCGACAGCAGGTGCCGGGTGCGGTAGAAGACGTTGTTCATCGCCATGACGGCCGCGGCGGCCTTGGCGGCGGTGTAGGCCTCGGGGGAGAGGTTGGCCTTCGCCTCCGGCTCCAGCTCGGTGAGCACCTTCGGCGAGCGCGAGGCGATCGCGCAGGCCAGCACCGTGCCCCACAGCTGCTGCCGGGGCAGGTCGGAGTTCCCTATCACCGAGCCGAGGTTGAGCTTGAGGTCCTTGGCGTAGCCGGGCAGGGCCGACTTCAGGTCGTCGAGAGCCATGTCGTCGTCCCGGTCCTCACTCGCCCGCGAGCAGCTTGACCGGGTCGAGGGTCTCCTCGCCCTTGGACCAGTTGCAGGGGCACAGCTCGTCGGTCTGCAGGGCGTCCAGGACCCGCAGGACCTCCTTGGGGTTACGGCCGACGGAACCGGCGGTCACCATGGTGAACTGGATCTCGTTGTTCTGGTCGACGATGAAGACGGCGCGCTGGGCGTAGCCGTCCTCGCCCTCGACGCCGCAGGCCCGCATCAGCTCGTGCTTGGGGTCGGCCAGCATCGGGAAGGGCAGGTCGCGCAGGTCGGCGTGGTCCTTGCGCCAGGCGTGGTGCACGAACTCCGAGTCGCCCGAGACGCCGAGGATCTGGGCGTCGCGGTCGGCGAACTCGTCGTTCAGCTTGCCGAAGGCGGCGATCTCGGTCGGGCAGACGAAGGTGAAGTCCTTCGGCCAGAAGAAGACGACCTTCCACTTGCCCTCGTACGTCTTGTGGTTGATCTGCTCGAACGCCTTGTCGGCGTCGAGGTCCACACAGGCGGTCAGATCGAACTCGGGGAACTTGTCACCGACAGTGAGCACGCTCGCTCCTTGTTGCGTGGAAACGCCCCGGAACAGGGCTTTCCTGAGGGTTGGACGCGATCCACACTGCCATAGCCAACATTGATCACAGAAATAGCTAGACTCACTCGCATTGATCGGAGGTGGTTATCAGTGACCCTGTCGGCGCACAGGCCGCGCCAGGAGTCCCGCGGGCGCCCCCACCAGGGGCCGGCACCGCACGGCCGGCGGACCCGTCAGCCCACGCTGTCCCAGCTGCGGGCGTTCACCGCCGTGGCGGACAACCTCCACTTCCGGGAGGCCGCCGCGGAGATCGGGATGAGCCAGCCGGCCCTGTCGGGTGCCGTCGCGGCGCTGGAGGAGTCACTGGGGGTGAGGCTGCTGGAGCGTACGACGCGAAGAGTACTGCTCTCCCCGGCGGGTGAGCGCCTGGCGTCCAGAGCCCGGACAGTGCTGGACGCGGTGGAGGAGCTGCTGGAGGAGGCGGAGGCGGCGCGTGCGCCCTTCACGGGCGCGCTGCGACTGGGGGTGATCCCGACCTGCGCCCCCTACCTGCTGCCGACGGTCCTGAGGCTCGTTCACGATCGCTATCCGGCACTGGACCTGCAGGTGCACGAGGAGCAGACCGCCTCGCTGCTCGACGGCCTGGTGGCCGGACGGCTCGACCTGCTGCTGCTCGCGGTGCCGCCCGGCGCGCCGCAGACCGCGGGCGCCGGCGGGGTGGAGACGGTGCCGTTGTTCGACGAGGACTTCGTGCTGGTGACTCCGGGCGGACACGAACTGGCCGGCCGGGACGGCCTGCCCCGCGAGACGCTGCGCGGCCTGGAGCTGCTGCTCCTGGACGAGGGGCACTGTCTGCGCCAGCAGGCCCTGGACGTGTGCCGCGAGGCCGGGCGGACCGAAGGGGTGCCTGCCACCACGAGCGCGGCGGGTCTGTCCACCCTGGTCCAGCTCGTCGCGGGCGGACTGGGCGTGACGCTGCTGCCGCGCACCTCGCTGCACGTGGAGACCGAGCGCAACGAACTGCTGGCGACCGCGTGCTTCGCCGACCCCGCTCCCTCGCGGCGGATCGGCCTGGCGATGCGGGCGGGAACGGCGCGGCGGGACGAGTTCGCGGTGCTCGCCAAGGATTTGCGGGAGGCAATGCGTCCGCTTCCGGTGCGCATCGTGGACTGACGGTGCGCCGGATCCACGCGCCGGCCCGGTCCGCCGCATGTCACGCTGCGCACACGGCGGCCGTGGCCCCGACGGGCCCGCCGGACGGGCGCGCGGCGGGCCCGTCCGGCCGTACGCCACCGTATGCATAAGCGTGCGCACAGTGGGTAGAGCCGATGCATCGTCTCTCGTACGGCCGCAGCGCGAACTGCCGTGCGCAGCAAGGCGGGTCAGGGTGACTCAATCGAAAGATCGAACAGCCGTAGCCGTCGTCAGGAGTGGACCGTGCTGCAAACGCCGCATCAGTCTCCGCAGGCCGCCGTCGTCCCCGTTCAGCGCACCTCCTCGCGCGAGCAAACCGGACCGTGGCACTCCGAGGCGGTCTGCCGCAGGGACGAGGCCGGTCTGTTCTTCGCGCCCTCCAAGGAGCCCACGGCGGCCCGCCTTTCGCGCGAGCAGGCGGCCAAGCGGGTCTGCGCACGCTGCCCGGTGCTCGTCGAGTGCCGCGAGCACGCGCTGCTCCAGCCCGAACCGTACGGGGTGTGGGGCGGGTTGACCGCGGCCGAGCGCAGAGTGATGCTCGCCCGCCGCCGTCGCCGCGACGCCGACCTGGGGCAGTCCGCACAGGTGCCCCGCATCGCCTGACAGCTCCCCGCCGTTCCCGCCGTTCCCGGCTCCCGCCCCGGTACCGGTCCCGGCGCCGGCTCCGCCTTCCGGCCGGCCCCGGGACCTTCCGCGCCCGTGTCTCAGCGGGCCCGGTCGAAGTCGATGGCGCTGTAGGCGCGCAGCTTCGACAGCTTGTGGGTGGAGTCGATCTGGCGGATGGTGCCGGACCTCGACCGCATCACCAGGGACTGGGTGGTGGCCGTCTCCGCGCGGTAGCGCACCCCCCGCAGCAGGTCGCCGTCGGTGATGCCGGTGGCGACGAAGAACACGTTGTCGCCGCTGACCAGGTCGTCGGTGGTCAGGACCCGGTCCAGGTCGTGGCCCGCGTCGAGCGCCCTGCGCCGCTCCTCGTCGTCCTTGGGCCACAGCCGGCCCTGGATCACACCGCCCAGGCACTTGATCGCGCAGGCGGCGATGATGCCCTCCGGCGTACCGCCGATGCCCAGCAGCAGATCGACGCCCGTGCCCTCGCGGGCGGCCATGATCGCGCCGGCCACGTCGCCGTCGGAGATGAACTTGATCCGGGCGCCGGACTCCCTGACCTCCTTGACGATGCCGTCGTGGCGCGGCCGGTCGAGGATGACGACGGTGACGTCCTCCGGCGCGCCGCCCTTGGCCTTGGCGACCCTGCGGATGTTGACCGAGGGCGGGGCGGTGATGTCGACGAACTCGGCCGCCTCCGGACCGGTGACGAGCTTGTCCATGTAGAACACGGCCGACGGGTCGAACATCGAGCCGCGCTCGGCCACGGCCAGCACCGACACCGCGTTGCCCATGCCCTTGGCGGTCAGCGTCGTGCCGTCCACCGGGTCCACGGCCACGTCGCACTCCGGGCCGGTCCCGTCGCCCACGCGCTCGCCGTTGTAGAGCATCGGGGCCTCGTCCTTCTCCCCCTCGCCGATGACGACGACGCCGTTCATCGAGACGGTGGAGACCAGGGTGCGCATGGCGCGGACGGCCGCCCCGTCCGCGCCGTTCTTGTCGCCGCGGCCGACCCAGCGGCCCGATGCCATGGCGCCCGCCTCGGTCACGCGGACGAGTTCGAGGGCGAGGTTGCGGTCGGGTGCCTCGGGGCTTACTTCGAGCGGGGAGGGAAGGTGGTTGTGATCGGTCATCGTGACGCACCTTTCTGCACGTCTGTACGGCGTCCGAACGCGACGGCCGAAGTGTTGAGGGTGCCTTCGACCCTATCCGGAGCAGTGGCAAAGTGAGCAGAGTGCCCCACGGATGAGCGGAAAGGGGGTGGTGGTCCGGGCCGAAACGGGCATGGGGGACGATGGAACCGTGGCAAGCACGGAGAACAAGCGCGGTAGGCAGACGGCCCGGGACATGGTGCTGTCGTTGCTGGTGATCCTTCTGGGCGCGGGGTTCGTGTACCTGCTCGTCCCGCACGACGACTCGCTCGACCCGGTGCGCCCGATCAGCTACGACGTCGAGCTGGTCACGGCGCGGCGCGCGGCGCCGTATCCGGTGGCGGCTCCCGTGGGGCTGCCGGACACCTGGCGCGCCACCTCGGTGGACTACAAGCGGCAGAGCGACCTCGGGGCCGTGTGGCGCCTGGGCTTCATGGACCCGGACGACCAGTACGCGGCCGTCGGGCAGAGCGACGGCGACCCGGAGAAGTTCATCAGGAGCGTCACCCACGGGGCGGAGCCGGCCGACCGCACCCAGACGGTCGGCGGCCAGGAGTGGGAGCGCTACGAGGGCGCCAAGTACGACGCGCTGGTCCGGCGGGAGGCCGGGGTGACCACGGTGGTGACGGGCACGGCGCCCTTCGACAGCCTCGCGCGGCTGGCCGCCGCGCTGGAGGCGGAGCGGGCCGAGGACCCGGAGCGGGTCGGGGACCCGGAGCGGGCGGTGGAGTCCGGCGAGCCCCTGGAGACCGGGGCGCCCGGGAAGGACTGAGCGGGGACGGGCCGCCGGACCGGAAGTCCGGCGGCCCGCCGCGCGCCTCGGACGGCGGCCGCGGCGGCCACGGCGTCCTCGCAGACCGGGCGGGCGGACCAGGCAGATCAGGCCGGCCAGGCGAGCCGGTCCCGGCGGCGGGCCGGGACCGTCCCCGTCACTCCCGGCCGTCCGCGGCTCCCGTGTCGTCCGCCGGCCCCTGCCCGTCCTCGGCCAGCACCGCGTCCAGCCGCGCACGGGCGCCCTCCAGCCAGCGGCGGCAGACCGCGGCCAGCTCCTCGCCCCGCTCCCACAGGGCCAGCGACTCCTCCAGCGTGGAGCCGCCCGCCTCCAGGCGGCGGACCACGGCGACCAGCTCGTCGCGCGCCTGCTCGTAGCCCATCTCCCCGGCCGGCGGGGTGCCCGTGCTCGTGTCTTCCATGGGCCTCAGCCTAGGCCCGGGGCCTGACAGCGCGGCTCCCTCACCCGTCACCCGTCCTCGCCGCGCCGTGCGACCACCGTCAGCTCGCCGTCGGCCACCCGGGCGCGCAGCCGCTCGCCGTCGGCCACCTCCCGCGCCGCCCGCACCGCGCTCCCGTCGGCCCGCTGCAGCACCGCGTAGCCGCGCGCGAGCGTCGCGGCGGGGGAGAGGGCGACGACCCGGGCGGCGGTGTGCTCCAGCTCCGCCTCGGCCCGCGCCAGCAGATGCCCGAACGTCCGCCGGGCGCGGTCGAGCACCGCCGCGACCTGCTCCTCGCGCTCGGCCACCATCGCGTGCGGCCGGGCCATCACCGGGCGGCTCATGGTGTCCGCCAGCCCCCGCTCCTGCCGTTCCAGCATCCCCTCGACCGCCCGCAGCGCCCGCTCGCGCAGCTGCCGCACCCGGTCCAGCTCCTCGCGCACGTCCGGCACGACGTCCTTGGCGGCGTGGGTGGGCGTACGGGAGCGCAGGTCGGCGACCAGGTCCAGCAGGGGGGTGTCCGGCTCGTGCCCGATGGCCGAGACGACCGGGGTGGCGCAGTCGGCCACCGTACGCACCAGGCGCTCGTCGGAGAAGGGCAGCAGGTCCTCCACGCTGCCGCCGCCCCGGGCCACGATGATCACGTCCACCTCCGGATCGGCGTCCAGCTCCCGCACCGCGTCGATCACCTGAGCCACCGCGTGCACGCCCTGCACGGCCACGTTGCGCACGGCGAAGCGGACCGCGGGCCAGCGCTGCCGCGCCGTCTCCAGCACGTCCCGCTCGGCCGCGGAGGCGCGGCCGGTGACCAGGCCGACCAGACCGGGCAGGAACGGCAGCGGCTTCTTCCGCTCGGCCGCGAACAGGCCCTCGGCCGCCAGCGACTTCTTCAGCTGCTCCAGCCGCGCCAGCAGCTCGCCCATCCCCACCGGCCGGATCTCGCTCACCCGCAGGGAGAGCTGACCGCGCGGCGCGTACCACTCCGGCTTGCCCAGGGCCACGATCCGGGCGCCCTCGCCCACCACGTCCGCCACCTTGTCGAAGACGGCGCGGTAGCAGGTCACGGTCAGCGAGACGTCGTAGGAGGGATCGCGCAGGGTCAGGAACACCACCCCCGCGCCGGGGCGCCGGGAGAGCTGGGTGATCTGCCCCTCGACCCACACGGCGCCGAGCCGGTCGATCCATCCCCCGATCAGCCGCGACACCTCGCCGACGGGGACCGGCGCCTCGGGCGACGTGTTGAGAGCCATGGAAGGAGGCTAGCGGCAACCCCCGACAGCCTCCGCCCCGCCGAAGGCCCGCGGCCCGGGCCCGTACGATGGCCCCATGACTGCTACGACCGCACGCCGGGTCCTCCTCGCCGCGCCCCGCGGCTACTGCGCGGGCGTCGACCGCGCCGTGATCGCCGTCGAGAAGGCGCTGGAGCAGTACGGCGCGCCGATCTACGTGCGCAAGGAGATCGTCCACAACAAGTACGTCGTGGAGACCCTGCGCAAGAAGGGCGCGATCTTCGTCGACGAGACCGAGGAGGTGCCCGAGGGATCCATCGTGATCTTCTCCGCCCACGGGGTCGCCCCGGTCGTCCACGAGGAGGCCGAGCGGCGGAAGCTGGCGACCATCGACGCCACCTGCCCCCTGGTGACCAAGGTCCACAAGGAGGCCGTCCGCTTCGCGAAGGAGGACTACGACATCCTCCTGATCGGCCACGAGGGCCACGAGGAGGTCATCGGCACCAGCGGAGAGGCGCCCGACCACATCACGCTGGTCGACGGCCCCGGGGACGTGGAGAACGTCGAGGTGCGCGACCCGGACAAGGTCGTCTGGCTCTCCCAGACCACGCTGTCGGTCGACGAGACGATGGAGACGGTCGACGCGCTCAAGGAGCGTTTCCCCGGCCTGGTCAGCCCGCCGAGCGACGACATCTGCTACGCCACCCAGAACCGGCAGATCGCGGTCAAGCAGGTCGCCGCCGAATCCGACCTGGTCATCGTCGTCGGCTCGAAGAACTCCTCCAACTCCGTCCGCCTGGTCGAGGTCGCCCTCGGCGCGGGCGCGAAGGACGGGCATCTGGTCGACAACGCCTCCGAGATCGACGAGGCGTGGCTGGAGGGGGTCGCCACCGTCGGCGTCACCTCGGGCGCCTCGGTGCCGGACGTGCTGGTCGAGGGCGTCCTGGAGTGGCTGGCCGAGCGCGGCTACGGCGATGTGGAGGTCGTCAAGCCGATGGAGGAGAAGCTGACCTTCTCCCTCCCCAAGGAGCTGCGCCGGGACCTGCGCGCCGAGGCCGAGCGCAAGGCCGCCGGCTAACCGGCGGGCTGCTGGGCGGGCCGGTCCCCGCCCTCCGCGCGAGCGGGGGCGGCGGGGGCCGGAGGCCGCTTCCGCGTTCCCGCCGCCCTCCGCGCTCCCGCTCTGCGGGGCCCGGCACGCCTGGTGCCGGTCCTGCGGCCGGCCCGTCCGCGGGCGACGGCGACGGCCACTGCGGTCAGCGTGCCCCCGTACAGCCATCCGGCGTGCACGGCCAGCGCGGTCACCAGCTCCACCAGCCGCTCCGCCGGCCCGCCCGAGCCTCCGCTGACGAACAGCAGCCCGGCGGTGAACGCGATCGGTGCGGCGATCGGTGCGGCGGCCAGGTCGGCCGGTCGCACCCACAGCGCGCACACGGCGCTGACCAGTACGAAGGAGATCCCGTAGACGGCCGGCCGGCCGTCCAGCAGCAGTGCGTCCAGCCCGCCGGCCAGCAGCATCGCGCCCGCGGCCAGCAGTCCGCAGCCGAGCCCGGTCAGGCGCGCACCCGGCGGCCACTCGCGCCGGGCGGCCCCGGCGCCCGCGCGGGGCGGGCCCGGCGCGGGCCGTGCCGGAGCGTGCCGGAGCGAGCCCTCCTCGGCTTCGGGGGAGACGGGCTGCGCCGTCCGGCGTCGCGGACGGAGACGGGGGGTGCGCGCACTGTGTTGCTCCACCACACCAACGTAGGCCGGGAACCGGCCCGGAGCCCGGGACGGACACGCCAGGGCCGCCCTTTGGGGTGCCCGTAGACTGGTGGATCGGCCCCCATCCGGGCCGGTCCACCAAGATCCTCTCGCTACGGGAAGTCGCCACGTGTCGCTCACGATCGGAATCGTCGGCCTGCCCAACGTCGGCAAGTCGACCCTTTTCAACGCCCTGACCAAGAACGACGTCCTGGCGGCCAACTACCCGTTCGCCACCATCGAGCCGAACGTCGGCGTCGTCGGCGTCCCCGACGCCCGGCTCGCCCGGCTCGCGGAGATCTTCGGCTCCCAGCGCGTCCTGCCCGCGACCGTCGACTTCGTCGACATCGCCGGCATCGTGCGCGGCGCGAGCGAGGGCGAGGGGCTGGGCAACAAGTTCCTGGCGAACATCCGCGAGTCGGACGCGATCTGCCAGGTCATCCGCGCCTTCGACGACGAGAACGTGGTCCACGTCGACGGCCGGGTCTCGCCGAAGGACGACATCGAGACGATCGACACCGAGCTGATCCTCGCCGACATCCAGACCATCGAGAAGGTCCTGCCCAGGCTCCAGAAGGAGTCCCGGATCAAGAAGGACGTCCAGCCCAAGGTCAAGGCCGTCGAGGAGGCCAAGGCCATCCTGGACGAGGGCCGCACGCTGTTCTCGGCCGGCATCGTCCAGGGCTCCGAGCGGGCCGAGCTCCTGCACGACCTGCACCTGCTCACCACCAAGCCCTTCCTCTACGTCTTCAACGTTGACGAGGAGGAGCTGACCGACGAGGCCTTCAAGGAGGAGCAGCGCAAGCTGGTCGCCCCCGCCGAGGCGATCTTCCTCAACGCCAAGCTGGAGTCCGACCTCGCCGAGCTGGAGGAGGACGAGGCCCTGGAACTGCTCCAGTCGGTGGGCCAGGAGGAGCCGGGCCTGGCCACCCTCGCCCGCGTCGGCTTCGACACCCTCGGCCTCCAGACGTACCTGACGGCGGGCCCGAAGGAGGCCCGCGCCTGGACGATCAAGAAGGGCGCCACGGCCCCCGAGGCGGCCGGCGTGATCCACACCGACTTCCAGAAGGGCTTCATCAAGGCCGAGGTGATCTCCTTCGAGGACCTGGTCGAGGCGGGCTCGGTGGCCGAGGCCCGCGCCCGCGGCAAGGCCCGTATGGAGGGCAAGGACTACGTGATGCGCGACGGCGACGTGGTGGAGTTCCGCTTCAACGTCTGACGGCCGGTTCCCCGATCGGCCGAAAGCCGGGCGGGGGCGGGGAACCCGCGGTCCAGGGGCCGGGCCCAGGGGTCTGGCCCCTTCCCGTCTCCTTCCGCGCACCCCGTGCCCTTCAGGGACGCGGACGTCCCGGCCGCCGCCGGCGGTCCGCGCGGCTGCCCGGCGAAACCCGCGCGGCACCCGCACGACATCCGCGCGACGGCCGGCGTTCGCCGCGGAGAGCGGCGTTCCGCAGGGCCCTGTCTGATGCCCCCGTACGCCAGTACGCTGTGCCCGGAGCCACGGACCGTCGTGAAAGGCGCGTGGATGGGGGATCCGACTTTCGGGGTGCTGGGGCCGCTGAGGGTAGGGGCGCGGGGGGCCGAGATCCGTATCGGGGGCCCCAAGCCGAGGGCGGTCCTCGCCACGCTGCTGCTGCAGCCGGGGGCCTTCGTCTCGCTCGACATGCTGGTCGAGGTCCTGTGGCCCGGCGGTGCTCCCCGTTCCGCCGTCGCCAACGTCCGCACCTACGTGCGCACGCTCCGCCGCGCCCTGTCGGAGGCGGGGATCGCCACCGGCGGACTGCGCACCCGGCCGTCGGGGTACGCGTTCGACGCCGCGCCCGGCGACATCGACATGTCGCTCTTCGAACAGCGGCTGGAGCGGGCCCGCGCGGAGCGCGACCGCGGCGACGACGACGCGGCGCTGCGCCGCTACGAGTCGGCCCTCGGTCTCTGGCGCGGCAGTGTGCTGCAGGACGTACCGTCCAGCGTGGTGTGGGATCCGGTGATCGCCAGGGCCGAGGAGGCGCGGTCGGCCGCGGTCGGCGAGTGCCTCGAAGTGCGGTTGCGCATGGGCGAGTACGCGCCGCTGGTCGCGGAGCTGCGCGCCCGTCTCGCCGAGGACCCGTTACGGGAGGACCTGTGGCAGATGCTGGTGCGGGCGCTGCACGGATCGGGCCGCACCGCGCAGGCCAGGGCCGCGTACGCCGAGGCCGAGCGGACCCTGGCTGCCGAACTCGGCGTCGAACCGGGCGCCTCCCTGCGCCGCACCGGGCAGGAGGTCAACGGCTACACGGGCCGGCGCCGGCCCGTGCCGGCCGAGCCGGTGTGCCAGCTTCCGATGGACGTGCCGGACTTCACCGGCCGGTCCGAGGAGGTCGCCGCGCTGGAGGGGCTGCTGTCGGCGGCCGGACGGCAGCCGGTCGTCGCCGTCCTGTCGGGCCCGCCGGGCTCGGGGAAGACGACCCTGGCGGTCCATGCGGCGCACCGGGTGCGCCACGCCTTCCCCGACGGCCAGCTCTTCGTGGACCTGGGCGGGATGAGCGACCGGCCGCGCGAGCCGGCCGACGTCCTGGCCGAGATGCTGCGGGGGCTCGGCGTCATCGACAGCGCCGTCCCCGGCGAACCGGCCGAGCGGGCGGCGCTGCTGCGCTCGCGCATGGCACAGCGCCGGTTCCTCGTCGTCCTCGACGACGCGGCGGGCGGCGCGCAGGTGCGTCCGCTGCTCCCGGGGACCGGCGGGTCGGCGGTGCTCGTCACCTCGCGCCGCCGGATGCCGGGGCTGCCCGCGCACCACTTCCCCATCGGCGTGATGAGGCGCGACGAGGCCCGTGCGCTCCTCGGCGCGATCGTGGGGGAGGAGCGGCTGCGCCGCGAGGGGAGCGACGCCGACCGGGTGCTCGCAGGCTGCGGCTCGCTGCCGCTGGCCGTACGGATCGCCGGCTCCCGGCTGGCCAACCGGCCGGGGTGGAGCGTCGGCACGCTGGCCGACTTCCTGCACGACGAGCGCGGACGGCTGGACCAGCTCCAGACGGGCGAGATGGAGGTGCGGGCGAGCGCGGAGCTGAGCTACCGCCATCTGCCCGAGCAGGCGGCGACGGCCTTCCGGGCCTTCGGGCACCTGACCGGCGACGCGGTGCCCGGCTGGCTCGTCGCGGTGGCGATGGGCCGCCCCGACGGGGCCGCCGGGGAGCTGGAGACGCTGGCCGACGAGCACCTGGTCGAGGTGGTGGGCACCGACCGGCTGGGGCTGCAGCGCTACCGGATGCACGACCTGCTGCGCTGCTACGCCCGGGAGCTGGCCGAGGAGGACGGCGCGGACGTGCTCCTGCGGCGCCGGCTGCAGGTCGTCGACGCCCTGATCGCGCTCGCCCGCTGCGCGAACTCGGCCATGCCCACCCGCTTCCTCGGTGTGCTCGGTGAACCGGTCTGGCCGACCGGGCCGGCCGCCGCGGTCGTGCACGCGGTGCGCACCCGGGCCGTCGAATGGTTCGAGACCGAGCGCCGGCTCCTCGTCCGGGCGGTGGAGTCGGCGCTGCGGCTCGGCCACGTCTCCCGGGCCGCAGATCTGGCCATCGAGCTGGCGGGCTTCTTCGACATGCGCGGCTACTACGGCGACTGGCTGCGGACGCACCGGCTGGTGCTCGACGCGATGCCGGAACCGGCCGGCGCCCGGGCCGCGGCGCTGCTGCGCAACCTGGGCCAGCTCCACCTCTACCAGGACCGGTACGCCGACGCCCTCGCGTCGTTCGACACCTCGCGCGCCCTCTTCGCCGGGCTGGGGCATCCCTCGGGCGAGGCTGTCGCCGCGGTGGGGGCCGGTTCCGTGCACCGGGTCGTGGGCGATCTCGGCGCCGCCCTGAAGGCGTTCACCGACGCGCTGCGCGGTTTCGGCGGGGCGGGCGACCGGCACGGGGAGGCCGTCGCCCACAACGCGATCGCCTCGGTGTGGCTGGAGCGCCGGGACCCGGACGCCGCGGCGCCGTGGCTCGACGGCGCCCTGGAGCTGTCCCGCGGCATCGGCGACCGGCACCGGGAGGCGCAGGTGCGCCGCCGGATCGCGGTGCTGCACGAGCTGCGCGGCGAACCGCACGCCGCGCGGGCCGAACTGGAGCACGCGCTCGGCATCTTCGACGAACTCGCCGACACGCACTGCGCGGCCTATGTGCAGCAGAGCATCGGGGAGCTGTGCCTGCGACAGGGCGACGCGGGCCAGGCGTCGGTGCTGCTGGTGGACGCGCTCGCCGTGCAGCGGCAGCTCGGCGACCGCCGGGCGGAGGCGCGCGTCGCGTGCCTGCTGGGCGAACTCCACCGGGCGACGGGCCGGGAGCAGACCGCCAGGCGCTACTTCCACCGCTCCCTGTCCACGTGGCGCCGGCTCGAGGCGTGCGACCAGGCCGAACTCGTGGACGCGAAGCTGCGTTCGCCGCGCTGACGCGTTCCGCGGGGCGTGCCGTCCCCGGCGCCGGGGACGGCACGCCCCGCGGAGCGGGGGCCGGGAGGTGCGGTGGCCCGGCCGCCCGTCACGGCGCGGGCGTCAGGTCAGCACCTGTTGGTGCTCGTCTGGTAGCGCGTCGTGTAGTCGGGGTAGCCGACCCCCTGCACGACCGCGGTGACGACCGCCCCGTTGTGGATCTGCTCGTAGTGCAGGTGCGGGGAGAGGCTGTACGTGGCGGACGACTTGCCGACCCGGCCGATCAGCTGGCCGGCGCTGACCTTGTCGCCCTTGCTGACCTCGCGGTTGTACAGGTGCGCGTAGCGCGTCCGCCAGCCGTCCCCGTGCCCGATCACGATGGTGTTGCCGTAGCCGGTGGTGGTGGAGTAGTGGGAGGAGAGGACGGTGCCGCCGGCGCTGGCGAACACCCGGCGCTTGAAGTCGTCCGGGTTTCCGTTCGCGTCGTAGTGGTTCCAGTCGATCGAGTGGGCCGGGCTGTGTCCGCTCCAGTTGCTGCCGCGCCAGACCTGGCCGCAGAGGAACGGCATCTTGAAGTTGGGCCGGGACAGGGTCTGCACGGCGTCCGGCGAGCTCTCCTGAGGTGTCGCGACGGCTGCGGGAGCCGTGGCCGCGAGGGCGGCGACCGCGCTCGCGGCCGCGAGTATCCGGCGGGAACGTCTCTGCATGGGCTTCCCCTTGTGGTCGGTGACGGGGCGATTGAAGGGGGCGCCCATACAAAGCGGATACAACCGCCGAGCCCTGCGCCGCGCTGCCCTGCGCCGTGCTGCCCTGCGCTGCCTTGTCCGGCCCGGCGGTGCGGGACGGGACGGAGCGGTGCGGACCGAGCCGAACCGGACCGGGCGTCCGAGCGCCGTGGCCGGAAACATGTTGACGGCGCGTGACATGTACGTGTCTTTGTGCACGCACCCTTGTGTCTTTCCTATGGATAGGCGAATCTTTCGAGCGGCGAATCGTTCCGGAACCCCGCACCTCCGGGTGCTTGATTTGTCATGCTCATGCGCATTCCCTCAGTAGCGCACCCCACAGGAGGAGGACCCCCCATGGCAGCGATGCGTCCCACCCGACGCAGACGTGCCCGAGTGGCCGCGGTCACCGCCGCGGCCCTGGCCATCGGTTTCGTGCCCGTGGCGGCCGCCGTGGCCGCTCCGCCCGCCGAGGGCGTGATCCAGAACGCCGGCGCCCCCGGAGCGATCAAGGGCAGCTACATCGTGACCCTCGACGAGGACGCGGCCGACGCCGGTTCCTCCAAGGGCAAGTCACTGGTGGAGAAGTACGGCGCCACCATCAAGCGCACCTACCGCGAGGCGCTCAACGGCTACGCGGTCCGGCTGACCGAGGCCGAGGCGAAGAGGCTCGCCGCCGACCCGTCGGTGGACGCGGTGGCGCAGGACCAGAAGGTCTCCATCGCCGGCACCCAGACCAACCCGCCGTCCTGGGGCCTGGACCGGATCGACCAGCGGGCCCTGCCGCTGGACAGCCGCTACACCTATCCGGACTCCGCCGGTCAGGGTGTGAACGCCTACATCATCGACACCGGCGTGCGGATCAGCCACAGCGACTTCGGCGGCCGGGCCGTGAACGGCTACGACGCCGTGGACGGCGACAACGTCGCGCAGGACGGCAACGGCCACGGCACCCACGTCGCCGGCACCGTCGCGGGCACGTCCCACGGCGTCGCCAAGAAGGCGAGGATCGTCGCCGTGCGCGTGCTGGACAACAACGGTTCCGGCACCATCTCCGGCGTGGTCGCGGGCGTCGACTGGGTGACGCGGAACGCCGTCAAGCCCGCGGTGGCCAACATGAGCCTGGGCGGCGGCGCCAACTCCACCCTCGACACCGCCGTGCGCAACTCCATCGCCTCCGGCGTCACCTACGCCGTGGCCGCGGGCAACTCCAACACCAACGCTTCCACGTCCTCGCCCGCCCGGGTCGCCGAGGCCCTCACCGTCGGCTCCACCACCAGCTCCGACGCGCGCTCGTCCTTCTCCAACTACGGCAGCATCCTGGACATCTTCGCGCCGGGCTCGTCCATCACCTCCACCTGGCACACCTCGGACAGCGCCACCAACACCATCTCCGGTACGTCGATGGCCGCTCCGCACGTCGCCGGCGCCGCCGCGCTGTACCTGGGGGACAACCCCGGCGCCACCCCGTCCCAGGTCGCGGCCGGCCTGGACTCCGCGGCCGTCACCGGCGCGATCTCCAGCCCCGGCAGCGGTTCCCCGAACAAGCTGCTGAACGTGGGCGCGGGCGACCCGGGCGACCCCGGTGACCCGGGCAGCCGCTTCGAGAACACCACCGACTACCCGATCCGCGACCACTCCACCGTGGAGTCCCCGATCACCGTCTCGGGCGTCAGCGGCAACGCCCCCTCCGACCTGAAGGTCGAGATCGACATCCGGCACACCTACATCGGCGACCTGCAGATCGACCTGGTCGCCCCCGACGGCAGCGCCTACCGCATCAAGGGCTACGGGACGGGCGGCAGCGCCGACAACGTGATCGGCACCTACACCGTCAACGCCTCCTCGGAGACCGCGAACGGGACCTGGAAGCTGCGGGTCAGCGACAACGCCTCGTGGGACACCGGCTACATCAACTCCTGGGCGCTGCAGTTCTGAGCCCGGGTGAGGCAGGTCCGCGGCGGCCCTGACCGGCCGTGCGCCGGCCAGGCACCGACCATGCGCCGCCCCTGCACAGCCCCCTGCACAACCCCTGCCCCCACGGCCTCGCCGTGGGGGCAGGTTCGTGCTCGAAACCTGCTCTGAGCAGCACTTCATCACATCGGGTGAAACCCTGGCCGATTGTTGCGGCGTACAACCTTCCGTTGCCAAGCTGTTGCACACCGTCAAGCCGTTGGGAGGACATGTGCCTTTCGGTGAGCAGCCCGCATATCTGCGTGTGGCCGGAGATCTCCGCCGGAAGATCGCCGACGGCACGCTTCCGCCGCGCACCCGGCTCCCGTCGCAGGCCCGTATCCGCGCGGAGTACGGCGTCTCGGACACCGTCGCGCTGGAGGCCCGCAAGGTGCTGATGGCCGAGGGGCTGGTCGAGGGCCGCTCCGGGTCGGGGACGTACGTGCGCGAGCGGCCCGTGCCGCGCAGGGTGATCCGCACCGGCTACCGGCCGGCCGGCGAGGTCGGCCCCTTCCGCCAGGAGCAGGCCGACGAACGGGTGTCGGGCACCTGGGAGTCGCACAGCGACCAGGAGGAGGCGGGCCCGGTGATCGCCGAACGGCTGCGGATCAAGGAGGGGGAACGGGTGATGCGCACCCGCTACCTGTTCCGTGTCGACGGGGAGCCCTCGATGCTCTCCACCTCCTGGGAGCCGCTGGCCATCACCGGGCGCACCCCCGTGATGCTGCCGGAGGAGGGGCCGCTCGGCGGACGGGGGGTGGTCGAGCGGATGGCGGCCATCGACATCGTCGTGGACAACGTGCTGGAGGAGGTCGGAGCCCGTCCCGGCCTGGCGGAGGAGATGCTCGCGCTGGGCGGGGTGCCGGGGCACACCGTGCTGGTGATCGAACGGACGTACCGCGCCGGCGGGCGCCCTGTGGAGACCGCGGACGTGGTCGTGCCCGCGGACCGCCACCACGCGGTGTACCACCTCCCCGTGCGCTGAGGCGCTCCCGCGCGCCCCTCCGGATACCGCGGCCACTCGTACACATGGCCGAAACCATGCCGCATTGTGCCAACACGAATGCGCTGAGTGAGGCCCGGGCGTAGGCTCGGGCATATGCAGACCGGTGGATCGCTGGGGGAAGTCGCACGGCGCGGGGCGCCGGGCGGGAGGGGCGCGCGATGAGTGAGAGCAGGACCGTGCTCCCCTGGATGGTCATACGGCAGGATCCGAACGGCAACCGCTACCGCGTCGGCCGCTATGCCACCCGGGCCGAGGCCCAGAGCATGGCCGAGCGGCTGAGCGGGCACCGGGTGGGCGGCGCCGGAGCGGAAGGGGCGGACGGGAGGGCGGGAGAGCGGCGCTACCTGGTCGAGCGCATGCGCCGCGGAGGCGGTGATCACGCCTGACCCAATGCACAATCGGGTATACGGACAAACAGTCCCAAAGTGCCCGGGTGTGCGCCCGGGCGAGGGCCCGAGCGTGGACGAGGACGGCGTGAACGACCCACCCAAGGCATTCCACGGCGCGGTCGAGGGCGTGACCACCTCGCTGCTCGACACCCTGCGCGTCGGTGTCGTCATGTTCGACACCGACGGCTACATCGCGCTGTGGAGCCCCACGGTCGAGGAGATCCTCGGATGGCCCGCCGAGGCCATGGTCGGCCGCTACTACGGCGGCTACCTCACCGAGGACCCCGTCGAGGCGTCCTCGGGCGCCCCCGTCCCGCCCGGCGAGATCTACCGGGCCCTCGGGGAGGACGGGTACTGGCGCGGAAAACTCCGTGTCCGCCACCGTGACGGGCACACCGTGGAGGTCGAGGGCCGCGCCTCCCTGCTCAG
Organism: Streptomyces nanhaiensis; assembly: GCF_046614825.1. Taxonomy (NCBI): domain Bacteria; kingdom Bacillati; phylum Actinomycetota; class Actinomycetes; order Kitasatosporales; family Streptomycetaceae; genus Streptomyces; species Streptomyces nanhaiensis. Next base: position 18,777 of record NZ_JBKJFM010000041.1, on the reverse strand, counting down.
GCCGCCCGAGCGCAAACCGTTCGTTCTGGCCAACATCGTCGAGACCTCCCGGCTGCGCGCCGTCGAACAGGACCTCGCCGCACTCGACGCACTCTTCGCCACCTCCCCGCTCGGCATCGCCGTCTTCGACACCGAGCGCCGCTACGTCCGCGCCAACGAGGCGCTGGCCCGGCTCAACGGGAAACCGGTCCACGAGACCCTCGGCAGGACCGTCCACGAGGTCCTGCCGCAGGCCATGGCCGACACCCTCGCCCAGATCCAGTCCCTCGTGCTGAGGACCGGCCGCCCCGTGGTGGACACCGTCCTGGCCGCGCCCGACGGGCACGGCTGGCGCTCGGTCTCGTACGGCAGGCTCACCAGCCCCGACGGACGCGTCCTCGGTGTCAGCTCCACGGTGATGGACGTCACCGAGCGGCGTGACGCGATGGAGAAGATCGAGCGCGCCCGGCAGCGGCTGAAGCTCCTGGACGACGTCGGCGTTGCCCTCGGCGATCTGCTCGACGTCCCCAGGATCGCCAGGACGCTGGCCGGCGCCCTCGTCCCGCGCTTCGCCGACTACTCGAGCGTGATGCTCTACGGCGCCGTCGCCCACGGCGGCGAACTGCCCCGCGCCGGCCGCCCGCCCGGCGCCCCGCTGCTCCAGCTCGGCGCCGCGGCCAAGGACCGCGGCCCGGTGGTGGAGCGGATGCTGAGGGTCGGTCAGGACATCGCGCTGGAGAGGGGGTCGATCTTCGAGAGCGTGCTCAACTCGGCCGTCCCCCACCTGGTGATGTCCCGCGAGGAACTGGTCTGCGCCTCCTATCCGGGCGACCCCAAGGTCCAGGCCGCCCTCGACCTGGACATCCACTCCCTGATGGTCGTCCCGCTGCGCGCCCGGGGCACCGTCCTGGGGCTGCTGCTGCTCAACCGCGCCGAGGGCCGCGCCGCCTTCGACCGCGACGACCTCGCGCTGGCGATGGAACTGGCCGGGCGCGCCGGCATCAGCCTGGACAACGCCCGCCTCTACGCCCGCGAGCGCGAGAGTGCCCTGATGCTCCAGCGCAGCCTGATGCCCCAGCAGGTGCCCTCGCCCCCCGGCGTGCAGATCGCCTACCGCTACGTTCCCGGGGGCAGCCACGCCGAGGCCGAGGCCGAGGCGGGCGGCGACTGGTTCGACGTGATCCCCCTGGCGGGCGGCCGGGTCGCCTTCGTCGTCGGCGACGTGATGGGCCACGGGCTGCGCGCCGCGGCCACCATGGGGCAGCTGCGCACGGCCGTGCGCACCCTGGCGGCGCTCGACCTGCCCCCCGACGAACTGCTGCGCCGCGTCAACGACCTGGCCGACGACCTCGCCCAGGGCCCCGACGAACCCCTGATGGCCACCTGCGTCTACGCCGTCTACGACCCCTCCACCCGCCAGTGCACCCTCGCCATCGCCGGTCACGTGCCGCCGCTGCTGCTGACCGGCCGGGGCGGCGGCTGGGACGTCACCGCGGTCGAGGCGCCCTCGGGTGCCCCGCTGGGCGTCGGCGGGGTGGAGTTCGAGCCCGTGAGCCTGGAGGTGGAGGACGGATCGGTCCTCGTGCTCTACACCGACGGGCTGATCGAGCACCGCGGCGAGGACATCACCGAGGGGCTGGACCGCCTGATGTCCCTGCTCGCCGGCCTGCCCGCCCAGCCTTTCCTGGAGGACGTCTGCGACCGGGTGCTCGGTGACATGGACCAGGGCGCCGGGCCGGACGGCCGGGGCGCCGCCCCCTCCGGTCCCGCCGACCCGGCGCGTTCCGCGGGCCCGACGGGCCCGACGGGCTCGGTGGACGACGTCGCGCTGCTGCTGGCCCGGCTCGGCGGTCTCCCCGAGGGCAGCTCCGCCTCCTGGACCTTCCCCGCCGAGACGTACGCCGCGCGCCGGGCCCGCGACGCCGTCCGCGGCGTCCTGCGCGGCTGGGGGCTGGAGGTGCTGGCCGACGACACCGTGCTGCTCGTCAGCGAGCTGGTCACCAACGCCCTGCGCCACGCCCACGGGCCCATCGGCGTGCGGATGGTGCGCGGCACCTCCCTGCTGGTGGAGGTCTCCGACCCGCTGCCCGCCCCGCCCCGCGAGCGCAACGCCGCCGTGGACGACGAGGGCGGGCGCGGCATCCAGCTCGTCGCCCGCGGGGCGCGCCGCTGGGGGACCCGCCACGGCCCGATCGGCAAGACCGTGTGGTTCGAACTGAGCCTGCCGTGACGGCGATGGGCTCGATCCCATTTCCGGACACCGGAACAGCGGCCTCACCTGCGCCTTGACGCTGTGTCCAACGCACCGGAAAAATTACGCCACGCCACATCGCGCGCCTCCGCTCCCAGCCGCGGTGCCGCCGCCGGGCCCGGTCGGGGACGGCCACGCCGCCAAGGCGCGTGGTTCGAGCGGACTCCGCCTGGTTAGGAGAGAGAGGGAACGGGACTGGCCCGGGTCCCGCCGGAAGTGGCGGAAACCGTGCGGTGGGCGGGACCAGCGGGTTCCGGGCGGACTGCGCCCGGGGGGATGCTGGACCGGAACAGGAAGGGGCGGCGTTGAGCGACATTCCGGCCGAGGCGGGAAAGCCCGACGACGTACGCCGGGCCCTGGCGCTGCTGAACGCCGCCGGGGCCCGGATAGGCAACTCCCTCGATCTGGACACCACCGCCCGCGAACTCCTCGACGTGGCCGTGCCCCAGTTCTGCGACCTGGCCTCCGTGGACCTGTACCCCGAGTTGTTCTCCGGAGAGGACCCCCGGCCGGTGGAGGGACTGGAGGGCACCCGTCCGCTGCGGCGCGTGGCCTTCGCCAGCGCCGTCTCCGACGGCCCCATCACCCTCGGCCATCACACGGGCGGCGCCCCCGATCCGGACCACGTCGAACCGGGCAGCATCCACCGCTACCCCGCCGGCTCCCCGTACGCCGACGCGCTGCGCACAGCCCGCGTCCAGCGCGCCACGGGCACCCTGGTGCGGTCCACCCTCGCCGTGCCGATGGTCGCGCGCGGCCGGGTGCTCGGGCTGGTGCAGTTCTCCCGCACCAAGGGCAGCGAGCCCTTCGGCGAGCGGGACGCCGCCCTCGGCGCGGAGCTGGCCGCCCGCGCGGCCGTGTGCGTCGACAACGCGCGGCTGTACCGCAGGGAGCACGAGCGCGCGCTCATACTCCAGCGCAGCCTGCTGCCCCCGGACGACCCCGAGGCCGCCGGACTCGACATCGCCTGCCGCTATCTGCCGGGCAGCACGGCCAGCGAGGTGGGCGGCGACTGGTTCGACGTCATCGAACTGCCCGGACACCGCACCGCCCTGGTGGTCGGCGACGTGATGGGCCGCGGTCTGCGCGCGGCCGTGGCCATGGGCGAACTGCGCACCGCGGTGCGCACCCTGGCCCTGCTGGACCTGGAACCGGCCGAGGTGCTGGGCGCGTTGGACGAGATCGCCCAGGGGCTGGGCGCCTCCCGCGGCGGCCGCGGCGACCAGTCCGGACGGGCCGCGGACCTCTCCGAGGTGTATCTGGCGACCTGCGTCTACGCCGTCTACGACCCCGTCACCCGCCGCTGCACCTTCGCCAACGCCGGGCATCTGCCGCCCGTACTGGTCGAGCCGCGCGACGACGGCGGCGAGCAGTCCGCACTGCTGCTGGAGGTCCCCAAGGGCGTGCCGCTGGGCGTGGGCGGCGAGCCGTTCGAGGAGACCGAGGTCGAGCTGCCGGACGGCGCCCTGCTCGCGCTCTACACCGACGGCCTGGTCGAGTCCCGCCACCAGTCCCTGGACGAGGGGCTCCAGGCGCTGCGCACCACCCTGTCGGGTCCCGACCGCCCGCTGGAGGACGTCTGCGACGAGGTGCTGGGCACGCTGGAGACCCACCACGGCGAGGACGACATCGCCCTGCTGCTGGCCCGGATCCAGGGGCTGCCCGCCGGGTCGGTGGGCGACTGGCGGCTGCCGGCCGAGCCCCGTTCGGTCGCCCGCGCGCGTGACCTGGCCCGCCGCCAGCTCGCCGCATGGGAGCTGGACGATCTCACCGACACCACCGAGCTGCTCGTCAGCGAGCTGGTCACCAACGCCCTGCGCCACGGAGTGGGGATCTCCTCCGCGGAGCCGGGGGCGTCCGCGGCCGGCCGCGGACCGGGGGGAGAGATACGGGTGCGCCTGCTGCTGGACCGCACCCTGGTCTGCGAGGTGTGGGACTCCGGGCTCGTCCAGCCCCGCCGCCGCCGCGCCCGCGACACCGACGAGGGCGGTCGCGGCCTGCAACTGGTCGACCTGCTCTCCTCGGGCTGGGGCAGCCGCCGCACCCCGCGGGGGAAGACGGTCTGGTTCGAGCTCGCCCTGCCCCAGGACGGTGAGCCCAAGCCGCCGGACCCGGCCGAGGCCCTGCTGAGCATGTTCTGAGGCGGCCGCCCGCAGGCGCCTCGTTCGGCGCCGCCTCCCCCGGGGCCGCCGTGCGCTCGCGCGGCGCGGGCGGGAGTGCCGCACGTCACACCGCACTCGGCACCGCCCTCGCGGGAGAGCCGCGGCCCGCACCCCGGTACGGGCGAAGCTCCCGGTCGGCGGGCGGTCGCCGCGGCGGCACCGGGCGGACGCGCACGCGGTCCACGGCCGCGCGCGGGGCGGATCGGGGACCGCGGGGAGCCGCCGGGCCCCGTACACCGGCGCCGGGCCCGTAACATGGAGGGACGACAGGCCGTGGCGATGATCAGCCCGGCGGGCGCGCGACGCACCGGTCGCGCCGCCATCCACGATTCCGGGAGAAGCGCCCCCAGTATGCCCACGCGCCACGACATCCGTAACGTCGCCATCGTCGCCCACGTCGACCACGGCAAGACGACCCTGGTCGACGCCATGCTCAAGCAGGCCGGCGCCTTCGCCGCCCACCAGCTCGACCAGGTGGACGACCGCGTGATGGACTCCAACGACCTGGAACGCGAGAAGGGCATCACCATTCTCGCCAAGAACACCGCGGTCAAGTACCACCCCAAGGACGGCGGCGCCCCCGTCACCATCAACATCATCGACACCCCCGGCCACGCCGACTTCGGCGGCGAGGTCGAGCGCGGTCTGTCCATGGTGGACGCGGTGGTGCTGCTGGTGGACGCCTCCGAGGGCCCGCTGCCGCAGACCCGCTTCGTGCTGCGCAAGGCGCTCCAGGCCCGGCTGCCGGTCATCCTGTGCATCAACAAGACCGACCGGCCCGACTCCCGCATCGACGAGGTCGTCGACGAGGCCTACGACCTCTTCCTGGACCTGGACGCGGACGAGGAGCAGATCGAGTTCCCCATCGTCTACGCCTGCGCCCGCGACGGGGTGGCCTCGCTGACCAAGCCGGCCGACGGCACCGTCCCGGCCGACAGCGACAGCCTGGAGCCGTTCTTCTCCACGCTGCTGGAGCACGTCCCGGCGCCCTCCTACGAGGAGGACGCCCCGCTCCAGGCCCATGTGACCAACCTCGACGCCGACAACTTCCTCGGCCGCATCGCGCTGCTGCGCGTGGCCCAGGGCGAGCTGCGCAAGGGCCAGACGGTCGCCTGGATGAAGCGCGACGGCTCGGTCCAGAACGTGCGCATCACCGAGCTGCTGATGACGGAGGCGCTCACCCGCAAGCCGGCCGAGGTGGCGGGCCCGGGCGACATCTGCGCCGTCGCCGGCATCCCGGACATCACCATCGGCGAGACGCTGGCCGACCCGGAGAACCCGGTGGCGCTGCCGCTGATCACCGTCGACGAGCCGGCGATCTCCATGACCATCGGCACCAACACCTCGCCGCTGGTCGGCCGGGGCGGCACCGGCAAGGGCGCGGACGCCAAGGCGGCCGTCAAGGACCGCAAGGTCACCGCCCGCCAGGTCAGGGACCGCCTCGACCGCGAGCTGGTCGGCAACGTCTCGCTGCGCGTGCTGGACACCGAGCGACCCGACGCCTGGGAGGTGCAGGGCCGCGGGGAGCTGGCGCTGGCCATCCTGGTGGAGACCATGCGCCGGGAGGGCTACGAGCTGACCGTCGGCAAGCCGCAGGTGGTGACCAAGGAGGTCGACGGCAAGGTCCACGAGCCGGTCGAGCGCCTGACCATCGACGTGCCCGAGGAGCACATGGGCGCCGTCACGCAGCTCATGGGCACCCGCAAGGGCCGGATGGACAACATGTCCAACCACGGCTCGGGCTGGGTGCGCCTGGAGTTCGTCGTGCCCTCCCGCGGCCTGATCGGCTTCCGCACGGAGTTCCTGACCCAGACCCGCGGCACCGGCATCGCGCACTCCATCCACGAGGGCCACGAGCCCTGGTTCGGCGAGCTGAAGACCCGCAACAACGGCTCGCTCGTCGCGGACCGCGCGGGTGCCGTCACCGCCTTCGCGATGACCAACCTCCAGGAGCGCGGCGTGCTCTTCGTCGAGCCGGGCACCGAGGTGTACGAGGGAATGATCGTCGGTGAGAACTCCCGCTCCGACGACATGGACGTCAACATCACCAAGGAGAAGAAGCTCACCAACATGCGGTCCTCGACCGCCGACGTGGCCGAGTCGATCGTCCCGCCGCGCAAGCTGTCGCTTGAGCAGTCCCTGGAGTTCTGCCGCGACGACGAGTGCGTGGAGGTGACCCCGGAAGCCGTGCGCATCCGCAAGGTCGTCCTCGACCAGAAGGAGCGCGCCCGCGCCGCCTCCCGGGCCAAGCACGCCTGACGCGCCGCCCGATCCGTCCGAAGGGGCGCCCGGACCGAACCGGTCCGGGCGCCCCTTCGCGTCGCCCGGGGCCGTACGGCCGCAGGGGCCGTCCGGCATCCGGGCGGCCGCCGGAGCGCTCGGCGGGCCCGGTCGGCGTAGCGGCGACAAAAGTCTCTTATGAGGTGATATGGCTCCGGAGAGAGGATGCCCAGGCCCCGAGGAGGCGCTCGTGCGAGGAGCCGCTCACCCCGCCGCGGCGGCGGCGGACCGCCGTGACCGCGGAGCGCCGCCGCGCGGCCGGCGGCCGGCCCGCCCGTCCGCGGGCCCGGGAGCGGGCCCTGCGGACGCCTGCGGAGGGTGTGCGGCGGACGGGTGGAAGGGACGATTCCGCAGGGCTCCGAGCCCGTCGGCGCGGCGTTCGGGAACAGGCTCCGTGAACATGCCAATGTTTGCCATCGCAACCGTTCTGGCGGTTGCCGCGGCGGGACGGTTCTACGCGCGTCCACTCTTTCGGGGGACATCTCCAGGGTTGCGGGCGTGTCACGAGGGGGCCGTACGCAGTTCAGAACCGCGCGTTCGTATATCGGCGCAGCGACGGCTAGGTTGCGGATTCATTAACTCCTTATGGGCCCAAAGTAGCTATATGTCCGACTCTTCTGGAGTCTGTCAAGCACGCTGGGACCTCAATCTGCAAAACCTTCGCTCAAGATGTGCGGAGGGTGGCCAACCGAGGGCCAAGACCTCTTGACTGAGCTGGGAACCGATTGCAAAAGTCCGCTCAGCCCAAGGCATTTCCCAGTGCCGAAGAAAGAGCGGGTTCCGCCAACACCCACAGCGCGGGGGCGCAACGCGATGACGAGTCCAACCCAGGCTGCGACAGCCCAGGCCGACAACCCTGGCCCGGACGCCGAGAGCCTGAGCAAAGAGCAGACCGCCGGCAGTGGCGGCCAGCTCGCCGGCCGTTCACCCGGCCAGCTGATGTGGCTGCGCTTCAAGCGCGACCGCGTCGGTGTGATCAGTGCACTTGTGGTGATCTTCTTCTTCCTGATCGCCGCCCTCGCACCGGTGATCTCCTGGCTCTACGGCAAGGACCCGTACACGCTGTACGGACAGGAGCAGTACGAACTGCTCGACGAGTTCGGCTTCCCGGTCGGCCCCAACGGAGGCATGTCCTCCGAGTTCTGGTTCGGCATCGAGCCCGAGCTCGGCCGCGATGTCTTCATGCAGCTGCTGTACGGCATGCGGACCTCGCTGTACACCGCTCTTCCGGTGACCCTCCTGATGGTGGCCACCGGTGTGCTGATCGGTCTGGTCGGCGGCTACTTCGGCGGGAAGGTCGACTACTGGATCGGCCGTGTCACCGACTTCATGATGGCCCTCCCCAGTCAGCTCACCCTGATCGCGGCGATGCCCGTGGTGGTGGCCGTCTTCGTGTCGCCCGTCGACGAGACCCCGGTCTACGTCCGGGCGTCCGCGATCATCATCGTCCTGTGGCTCCTCGGCTGGATGGGCATGGCGCGCCTGGTGCGCAGCCAGGCCCTCACCCTGCGCGAACGCGAGTTCGTGGAGGCCGCCAAGGTCTCGGGGGCGTCGCCCTGGCGGATCATCCGCAAGGAGCTGCTGCCGAACCTGGTCACCCCGATCCTGGTGCAGGCCACCTACATGCTCCCCTCGACGATCCTCTCCGTGGCCTTCCTGTCCTACGTGGGCGTGGGCTACGTGGAGCCGACGCCGGACTGGGGGCGCATGTTCAGGACCGCCGCCACGATCTACGAGAACGATCCGACGTACATGTTCTTCCCCGGCATCGCCATGGTGATCTTCGTGGTGGCCTTCAACCTTCTCGGCGACTCCGTGCGGGACGCCTTCGACCCCAAGTCCGGACGCTGATCACGTCCATCTGAGGGGGGCTGCCACCCCCGCACCCGGGCGACCGGAGGCGACAGGGCAGCAGACGGATCCCAACTGACAGGCAGGTGCACAAGCATCATGAATCCCACCCGATCGCGCACACTGAGGGGCGCGCTCGTCGCCCTCGCGGCAGGCTCGCTGGTGCTGACCGGTTGCAGCGGCGGCAGCGACAACGGCAACAAGAGCGAGGAGAGCGCCAAGGACAAGGAGGCCGCCAAGGCCCAGTCCGCGGCGGTCGAGTACGGCGACGCCGCCGCCTCCAAGGGTCCGGCCAAGGCCGTCGAGGGTGCCAAGGAGGGGGGCACGATCCGGGTCTACCAGGAGGACGACTTCTCCCACCTGGACCCGGGCCAGATCTACGTCAGCGACGCCGGCCAGCTCTCCGGCCTCATCCACCGCGGCCTGACCACCTACACCCAGGCCGAGGACGGCAGCCTGACCGTCGTGGGCGACCTCGCCACCGACTCCGGCAAGCAGTCCGACGGCGGCAAGACCTGGACGTACACGCTCAAGGACGGCATCACGGACGAGGAGGGTGACCCGATCACCTCCAAGGACGTCCGCCACACCATCGAGCGTCTGTACGCCAAGCACATCACCGACGGCCCGACCTACATCCAGCAGTGGCTGTCCGGCGGCCCCGGCTACCGCGAGGCCCTGCCCGACGGTCCGTACGAGGGCAAGCACCTGCCCGACTCCGTCCTGGAGACCCCGGACGAGAAGACGATCGTCTTCCACTTCGAGACCGCGCAGCCCGACCTGCCGCAGGCGCTCGCGATGCCGGGCTACTCCGTCGTCCCCGAGGAGGACGACACCAAGGCGAAGTACGACCAGAAGCCCGTGGCGCTCGGCCCGTACAAGATCGCCGACTTCAAGCCCGGCAAGTCCATGAAGCTGGTCAAGAACACCGAGTGGAACGCGGAGACCGACCCCGCCCGCCACCAGTACGTGGACGGCTGGAACATCACGTTCAACCACGACCGCGCGGACCAGACCGAGCGCATCCTGTCGGACCGCGGCGAGTCGGCCAACGCCATCCAGCTGAGCGGCTCGGTCGACTCCACCAAGATCAAGCAGGTCATCGAAGAGGCCGATGACCGCACGATCAAGGGCTACCAGCCCTACGTGTGGCAGCTCAACATGAACATGGACCGCCTCAAGGACAAGAAGATCCGCGACGCGATCACCTACGCGCTGCCCAACGCCCAGGTCCTGCGCCCCGACGGCGGCTCCTACGCCGGTGAGCCGGCCGGCGGTCTGCTCGCCCCGACCCTGCCGGGCTACGAGGAGGGCTACGACCCGTACGGCAAGCTCGACAAGCCCAACGGCGACATCGAGAAGGCGAAGCAGCTTCTGAAGGAAGCCGGCAAGGAGGGCATGAAGCTCACCTACGCCTACGCCAACGCCCCGCACCGCCAGAAGCAGGCCGTCATCATCGAGACCGCCCTGGAGAAGGCCGGCTTCGACGTCCAGAAGAAGGACATCGACCCCGCCACCTGGTACGAGCAGGTCGGCAAGGTCGACAACGGCCTGGACATCTACATGACCGGCTGGGGCCAGGACTGGCCGTCCATCTCCACCGTCATCCCGCCGGTGTACGACGGTGACCAGATCGCCGACGGCGCGTCGAACTACTCGCACATCAACGACAAGCACGTCAACGACGAGATCGACCGGATCTCCAAGATCCAGGACCCGGAAGAGGCCACCAAGGAGTGGGTCGAGCTGCACAAGTACATCGTGGAGAAGGTCAACCCGGCCGCTCCGCTGTACTTCACCAAGCAGCTGCAGATCTACGGCTCCAACATCGGTGGCGCCCGGTACAGCACGGTCAAGAGCTACATCGACCTCACCCAGCTGTACCTGAAGAAGTAACCGGCTCATGAGGTGGGTCCCCGGGGGAGAACCCCCCGGGGACCCGCCCACGGGCTTTCGCTTCGCACGTCCCACCCCCGTCGTCGTTGTCGCCGTGCTGAGAGCTGCGAACCACCACCATGTTTAAATTTCTCCTTCGCCGGTCGGTCGGCGCCTTCGTCATCCTGATCCTGATCAGTGCCTTCACCTTCGCCATGTTCTTCGCCATCCCGCAGGACCCGGCCCTGCTGGCGTGCGGCAAGAACTGCACCCCGCAGAACCTGGCGGTCATTCACGAGAACCTCGGACTGGACAAGCCGATCACGGCGCAGTACTGGGAGTTCATGAAGGGCATCGTGGCGGGGCGGGACTTCGCCGTCGGCCACTGCGAAGCCCCCTGCTTCGGTGTGTCGTTCAACAACGACCAGATGGTGTGGGACACGATCATCGACCGGCTGCCCCTGACCGTCTCCCTCACGGTCGGCGGCCTCGTCCTCTTCCTCACCCTCGGCCTCGGTGCCGGTATGATCGCCGCCCGCAACAAGGGCACGATGATCGACAAGACCTTCAGCTCCGCCTCGCTGGTCCTCAGCTCGATGCAGATCTACTTCCTGGGCCCGATCGTGCTGGGAGCGCTGGTCTACAGCACCGGCTGGCTGTCGGCCCCGAAGTACGTGCCGATCACGGAGAATCCGGCGGCCTGGTTCGTCGGCCTGCTGATCCCGTGGTTCGTGATGTCGCTGATCTTCACCGCGAACTACACCCGTATGTCGCGGTCCACCCTGATCGAGCAGATGCAGGAGGACCACGTCCGCACGGCGAAGGCCAAGGGCATGTCCGAGCGGTACGTCTTCTTCCGCTACGCCTGGCGCGGCTCACTGACCCCGATCGTCACGATCCTGGGCATCGACCTGGGCGCACTGCTCGGCGGCGCGATCGTGACGGAGCTGACCTTCAGCCTCGCCGGCGTCGGACGCCTGGCCGTCGACTCGGTGCTGTACAAGGACCTGCCCCTGACCATGGGCGTCATGCTGGTCAGCGCCGCCTTCATCCTGCTCTGCAACCTCGTCGTGGACGCCGTGTACGGGTTCATCGACCCGCGTGTGCGCCTGTCCTAGGAGAACGACCGTGACCACACTCACCAAGACCGAGGGCGCGCCGTCCCCGACCGGGGCGGGTTCCTTCCTCTCGGTTCGCGACCTCCACGTCCGGTTCTCCACCGAGGACGGCATCGTCAAGGCCGTGAACAACCTCTCCTTCGACGTGGAGCGCGGCAAGACGCTCGGCATCGTGGGTGAGTCCGGTTCCGGGAAGTCGGTGACCAACCTCGCCATCCTGGGCCTGCACAACCCGCGGTCCACGGAGATCACCGGCGAGATCACCCTGGACGGCCAGGAGCTGACCAGCGCCTCCGAGAAGACGCTGGAGAGCCTGCGCGGCAACAAGATGGCGATGATCTTCCAGGATCCGCTGACCGCGCTGTCGCCGTACTACACCATCGGCCGCCAGATCGGGGAGCCCTTCCGCAAGCACACGGGCGCCTCCAAGCGCGAGGCGCGCGAGCGCGCCATCGAGATGCTGGAGAAGGTGGGCATCCCCCACCCCAAGACCCGGGTCGACGACTACCCGCACCAGTTCTCGGGCGGTATGCGGCAGCGCGCGATGATCGCCATGGCGCTGGTGTGCGACCCCGACCTGCTGATCGCGGACGAGCCGACCACCGCCCTGGACGTCACCGTCCAGGCCCAGATCCTCGACCTGCTCAAGGACCTCCAGCAGGAGTTCGGGTCGGCGATCATCTTCATCACCCACGACCTCGGCGTGATCGCGAACATGGCCGACGACATCATGGTGATGTACGGCGGCCGGGCCGTGGAGCGGGGCACCACCGGCGAGGTGCTGCGGGCCCCCCAGCACCCCTACACCTGGGGTCTGCTCAGCTCGATGCCCCGGCTCGGCGGGGACGTGAACCAGAAGCTCCGGCCGATCGAGGGCACTCCGCCCAGCCTGCTCAACCCGCCGTCGGGCTGCCCCTTCCACCCGCGCTGCGAGTTCAGGGACAAGGTCCCCGGCGGTGTGTCCTGCACCGGCGACAGGCCCCTGCTGCCCGAGGGCCGCGGGGCTGCCTGCCACCTGACGCCGGAGCAGAAGCGGACCTACTTCATCGAGCAGATCAAGCCCCGGCTGGGCTAGGGAGCAACGAGACATGAGCGACGAACTCACCCTGACCAGGCCGGCGGAACCGGCCGCGGGCACAGGCGAGCCCCTGCTGGAGGTCAAGGGGCTGACCAAGCACTTCCCGATCAAGGGCGGCTTCCCGATCAAGCGGACCGTCGGCGCGGTCCAGGCCGTGGACGGGGTCGACCTGACCGTGCTGGCGGGCGAGAGCTTCGGCCTCGTCGGCGAGTCCGGCTGCGGAAAGTCCACCACCGGCCGCCTGCTGACCCGTCTGCTGGAGCCGACGGGCGGCACGATCAACTACCGGGGCCAGGACATCACCCACGCCAAGCGCAAGCAGCTGGCGCCGATCCGGTCCGAGATCCAGATGATCTTCCAGGACCCGTACTCCTCGCTGAACCCGCGCCAGACGGTCGGCAAGATCATCGGCGGGCCGATGGAGATCAACGGCATCAACCCGCCCGGGGGCCGTGAGAAGCGGGTCCGCGAGCTGCTGGAGATCGTCGGGCTCAACCCCGAGCACTACAACCGCTTCCCGCACGAGTTCTCCGGCGGCCAGCGGCAGCGCATCGGGGTGGCCCGCGCGCTCGCGCTGGAGCCGAAGCTGATCGTGGCCGACGAGCCGGTCTCGGCGCTGGACGTCTCCATCCAGGCCCAGGTCGTCAACCTGCTCCAGCAGGTGCAGCGGGAGATGGGCATCGCCTTCGTCTTCATCGCGCACGACCTGGCGGTCGTCAGGCACTTCTCACAGCGTGTCGCGGTGATGTACCTCGGCAAGATCGTGGAGGTCGGGGACCGCGAGTCGATCTACACCCGGCCGCGGCACCCCTACACCCACGCGCTGCTGTCCGCCGTCCCCGAGGCGGTGCTGCGCGACGAGGACGAGACCGAGGGGCGCGAGCGCATCCGCCTCGCCGGCGACGTGCCGTCGCCCATCTCGCCGCCGTCCGGCTGCCGCTTCCGCACCCGCTGCTGGAAGGCGCAGGACAAGTGCGCGACCGAGGTGCCTCCGCTGGTGCAGATCGAGGGCAACGTCCCGGGCCACCTGACGGCGTGCCACTTCCCGGAGGAGGGGACCATCGAGGGCGGCAAGGAGATCGTCCTCGACCCGGGCCTGGCCGCCATGGAGAACAAGGGCGCCGACGCCGCCGGCTCGGGCAAGGAGTCCTGAGCACCGCGCCGCCGTCCCCGGACGCCGCCGTGCCCCGCGAGGGGCGCGGCGGCGTCCGCGTTGTGCGGGGCCGCGGACGGGACGCGGGACATGGGCCCGAGGCGCGGACGGGGAGCCGGGACGCCCGGTGCGGCGGCCCGGCTCCCGGGGCGGCTACGCCACGCCCAGCGACCGCTTGAGGAAGGCGACCTGGAGCAGCAGCAGGTTCTCGGCCACCTGCTCCTGCGGGGTCATGTGCGTCACCCCGGACAGCGGCAGCACCTCGTGCACGCGGCCCGCCGCCAGCAGCGCCGAGGACAGCCGCAGGGTGTGGGCGGCCACCACGTTGTCGTCGGCCAGACCGTGGACGATCATCAGCGGCCGGTGCGGCTCGGCCGGTGCCGACAGCCCCTCGTCGGTGACCAGGGAGTTGGCCGCGTACGCCTCCGGCCGCTCCTGGGGCAGACCGAGGTAGCGCTCGGTGTAGTGGGTGTCGTACAGCCGCCAGTCGGTGACGGGCGCGCCCGCCACCGCCGCGTGGAAGACGTCCGGGCGGCGCAGCACGGCCAGCGCGGCCAGGTAGCCGCCGTAGGACCAGCCGCGGATGCCGACCCGGCCCAGGTCCAGGGGGTGGTCACCGGCCAGTGCGTGCAGGGCCTCGACCTGGTCGTCCAGGGTGGTGCCCGCCAGGTCGCCGGCCACCGCCTTCTCCCAGGCGGGCGAGTCGCCGGGGGTGCCGCGGCCGTCCGCCACCACCACGGCGAACCCCTGGTCGGCGAACCACTGCGAGGTCAGGTGCGCGTTGTGCGCGGCCACCACGCGCTGGCCGTGCGGGCCGCCGTAGGGGTCCATCAGGACCGGCAGCACCCCGTCGCCGTCGCGGTACCCGGTGGGCAGCAGTACGGCGGCCGGGATCCGCCGCGCGCCCGCGCGCAGCAGCCGGGGGCGGGCGGTCAGCACGGGTGTCTCGGCGTGGGAGGCGATGACGGCCAGCGGTGTCGGGGCGCCCTTGCCGGTCTCGGGCAGGCGCAGCGCCTCGGCGCGGGCGCCGGGGCGGTCGGGGGCCGCGGTGGACAGCACCACGGTGTCCCCGCCGCGGACGGCGGAGGCGATGTGCGCGCCCTCGGGGGAGACCCGTTCCCAGCCGCCCTGGTCGCCGCTGCCGCGGAACCAGGCCCGGTAGACGGCGATCTCGCCCACGGGCGAGTCCCCGGGCGCGTCCGGCCCGGCCGAGGCGGAGAACAGCACGTCCTCGTCGCCGACGTCCAGCACCGCCCGTACGTGCAGGGCGGCCGAGGTCAGCGGCCGGTCCCCGACCACCAGGATGCGGGCCCCGCCCTCGTCGGCGATCCGCACCAGGCGCCCGTCGGGCGTCCAGACGGGCACGCCGGCGAAGAGCTCCAGCCATGCCGGGTCCTCGTCCGCGTGCAGGGGAGCGGTGCGGCCGGTGGCGGTGTCGACGGTCAGGTAGAGGTGGCTGCGCTGGTCGCGCGACTGGACCAGCAGCAGGGGCGGCCCGGCGGCCGACCAGTGGACGCGCGCGAGGTAGGGGTAGCGGACGCGGTCCCAGACCACCTCGGTGCGGCCCCCGCCCCCGTCGCCCCGGCCGCCGCCTTCCCCGTCGCGGACGTCCTCCCCGTCACGGGCCTCCTCCCCGTCGTGGGCCTCCTCCCCGTCGCGGGCCTCCTCCCCGTCGTGGACGTCGAGCAGATGGAGCGTCACCTCGGCGTTGTCCGTGCCGGCGGCCGGGTAGGCCACCTCGGCCGGCTCGCTCCCCGGGTCGGCCGGGTCGGCGATCCACCAGCGGCGCACGGGCGAGTCGTCCACCCGGGCGGCCAGCATCCGGGTCCCGTCCGGGGACCACCAGAAGCCCCGGGAGCGGTCCATCTCCTCGGCCGCCACGAACTCCGCCAGACCCCAGGTCGTACGGCCGTGGCGGGTCTCCTCCGGCCCGGCCAGCGCCCGGTCGTTCCCGCCGTCGCGGTCCACCACGCGCAGGGCGCCGTCGGCCACGTAGGCGACGCGCCGGCCGTCCGGGGAGGGGCGGGGGTCCACCACCGGGGTGGGGGTGGGCACCTCGCGCACGGCGGCCGTGCGCAGATCCGCGGTGAACAGCCGCCCGGACAGGGCGAAGGCCGCCGTCTCCACCGCGGAGTCGGTCGCGTAGCCGACCACCCCGGCCGACCCCTCGCGGCTCCGCTCGCGCCGGGCGCGCTCCTCGGGCGACAGCTCCTCCTCCGCCCCGCCGAGCAGCTCCGCCGGGTCGGCCACCGCGCGCTCCCCGCCCCCGCTCCCGTCCGGGCCGGGCCCGCCGGCACCGCCGAGGTCCCGCACCCACAGCAGGTTCGCCCGGTCGGTGCCGCCGCGGGAGCGGAGGAAGACGATCCGGGAGCCGTCCGGGGCCACGGTGAAGGCGCGCGGCGCCCCCAGGGTGAAGCGCTGCGTTCTGGCGTACTGGCGTGGAAACGACATGACCATGGGGCGAGCGTACGGCGTTCCGGGGCCGTTTCCCCGTGTGCGTCCGCCACCGTCTCCGGCCCGTCCCCCGCCGGCCCTCCAGAGGCCCGGAAGGCGGCCCGGAGAAGGGAACGTGTCCAAGGTCACACGGGTGTGCGCCCCTCTTCTGCACCCGTGCACCGATCCGTGCCGACTCACGGAAAGTTATGATCCGTTGCGCATGGTTCGCGATGGGGTATGTAGCTTCACAACCACCCTGTCGTACAAGCATCCTGATTCCGTGTCGACCGCGCGCTCTTGGAGGTGAACCGCCGTGGCACTCTCGATTTCGGCGGTGGTGCTGCTGGCGATCATCGTCTTCCTGCTGATCAAGAAATCCGGACTGAAGACCGGCCACGCACTGGTCTGCATGCTCCTGGGCTTCTACATGGCCAGTTCGTCGATCGCCCCGACCATCAGCGAACTGACCTCGAATGTCGCGGGCATGATCGGCAGCATCAAGTTCTGACACCGGCGGCGTAGGCTCGCCCTCATGACCGAGCTTCCCGCGCGCCGCCTGATGCTGGTCCACGCGCACCCCGACGACGAGTCGATCACCAACGGCGTCACCATGGCCCGATACGCCGCCGAGGGTGCGCTGGTCACCCTGGTGACCTGCACGCTGGGGGAGGAGGGCGAGGTCATCCCGCCCGCCCTGGCGCATCTCGCGGCCGACCGCGAGGACGGGCTGGGGCCGCACCGGATCGGCGAACTGCGGCACGCCATGCGGGAGCTGGGCGTGGCCGACCACCGCTTCCTGGGCGGCCCGGGCCGCTACCGGGACTCGGGGATGTTCGGCACCCCGGCCAACGAGCGCGCCGACTGCTTCTGGCGGGCGGACGTCGACGAGGCGGCCTCCCACCTCGTCGCGGAGATCCGCCAGGTACGCCCCCAGGTGCTCGTCACCTACGACCCGGACGGCGGGTACGGCCACCCCGACCACATCCAGGCCCACCGGGTCGCGACGCGCGCGGTGGAGCTGGCGGCCGACCCCGCGTACCGCACGGAGCGGGACGGGGCGCCGCACCGGGTCGGGCGCGTCTACTGGAACTGCGCGGCGCGCTCGGTGGTCGAGGAGGGCTTCGCCCGCCTGAGCGCCGCCGGCGGCGGCCCCTTCCCCGAACTCGCCTCGATCGAGGACGTCCCCGGCGTGGTGGACGACGCCGAGGTGGACGCCGTCATCGAGGGCGGTGAGGCCGAGGCCGCCGCCAAGGCCGCGGCGATGCGCGCCCACGCCACCCAGATCGTGGTGGCCGGCTCCCCGTCCGGGCCGCCCGGCTCCTTCGCCCTGTCCAACCGGCTCAGCCAGCCTCTGCTGCACACCGAGCACTTCCGGCTGGCCGACGGCGCGCAGGCCCCCGGCACGCCGCTGCGCGACCTCTTCGAGGGGCTGGTGGGGACGGCCGGAAGCACGGAGGGCCCCCGGTGAGGGCGCGCGGGGCGCGGATCGCCGCATACGCCGTACTGACGGTGCTGGGCGCGGTGGTGGCCGTCGCGGGCGCCCTCGTCCAGGCCGGCTGGTTCCCGCTGGGACTGCTGCTGGCGCTCGGCGCGGCCGTGGCGCTGTTCTACGGAGGCGCGCGGCTGACGGGCACGAAGGTCGGGGCGGCGGCCCCGGCGGGCGGCTGGATGCTGGTGGTGCTGCTGCTGACCGCGTCGCGCCCCGAGGGCGACTTCGTCTTCGGCACCGGGCTGGGCTCCTACGTCTTCCTGCTGGGCGGGATGTTCGCCGCTGTGATGTGCGCCACGGTCGCGCCCTCCGGGCACCTTCCGCCCGCGGGAACCACGGGCCCCCCGGATCTCGTGAAGGGAAGGTGAAACGGCCGGAGGCGGCAGGCCTCCGGTCGACAACCGGCCCCGGAGTGGCCGAGAATCCGCGCGGCGATATGCCGGCGCGGCATCCGCACACGGTCCGCCGGGACGGTGATTCGGCACTCCCGGGGCCCGGGGCGGCGGCCCCCAGTAAGGTGGTGCGCGCCGGCGAGCCGCTCGTGCGAGCCGATCGGAACCATGACGGGCGGCGAATCCAACCGGGAGATCCTGCATTGAGCCGTGAAACTGACAGTCCGTCCTCCGGGCCCCGGGCGCGGGGCGGTGCCGCCCGTCCGCCGGGGAACGAGCCGTACGCCGCACCGGCGGGCGAGCCCGCCGCGCAGCCGGGCGAGCCGAAGACCGAGACCACGCTGACCACCCGCATCCGGATCAACATCCCGGGTTCCCGCCCCATCCCGCCGGTCGTCGTGCGCAAGCCCGTCGGCGAGGCCGGCGGTGGGACCGGCGACGAGACGTCCGGCGCCGAGGGGAGCACGGCCGGCCCGGGCGGTCCGTCGGACGCCCCGGGTGGTGCGGTGCCGTCCACGGGGGGCGAGCCGGGGCCGAACGGGGCGCCCACGAGACCGGGTTCGGCCGGTCCGGGGGGCTCCTCGGCCAACGGCGGCGGAAAGCAGACCAGTTCGTGGTTCGCCCCGCGCAAGCCCCCCTCCGGCGGTGGCGCACAGGGTGCGCCCGGCGGTGCGAACGGCGGCGCGCCCGCCCCGGGGGCCGCGGCCCCCGCG
>NZ_JBKJFM010000419.1:0-324 GCF_046614825.1 Streptomyces nanhaiensis | reverse complement strand
GGACGCGGTCGTCGGCGGTGATGTGGCAGCGGTCGTTGAGGTCGGTGATGGTGTTCATGGCGGCGCGGTGGGAGACGGCCACGCCCTTGGGTTCGCCGGTGGACCCCGACGTGAAGATCACATAGGCGAGGGTGTCCGGGGACACCCGTCGCGGCTCCTTCGCCGGAGGATGGTTCCTGGCCTCCGACAGGTCGTCGAGCACGGTTCGTACTCCGGCGCGTTGGTACATCCGTTTGCGGCGTTCGGGTGGCTGGTCGACGCCGACGGGGACGTAGGCGGCTCCGGCGGCCAGGATGCCGAGGACGGCGGCGATCTGGTCCGGTC
>NZ_JBKJFM010000418.1:0-325 GCF_046614825.1 Streptomyces nanhaiensis | reverse complement strand
CGAGTACGGGATCCACCTGTTCGGCGTGGGCCGCGACGGGCGCACCGTCACGGTCGTCGCCTGGGGCCAGATGGGCACCTTCGAGGACGCCCCGGTGAAGGATTTCAAGAAGACGACGCGCACGGCGGTGGACAAGCTGTACCGCTGACCGGGCCGGGCTCCGCCGTGCGGGCCCCGCCGCCGTACGGCGGCGGGGCCCGCACGGCGTTGCGCCCGCCGTCCGCTCAGTCGCGCAGCCGCCGACCGACCTCGCCCAGCGCCCGGGCCAGGACGGCGAGTTCCTCGCGGTCCAGGACGTCGATGAGCACCTCGCGCACCGCCGCCA
>NZ_JBKJFM010000417.1:0-352 GCF_046614825.1 Streptomyces nanhaiensis | reverse complement strand
CAGCGCATCGTCCGCGCCGCCGCCAACGACACCACCGGCCCACTGCCCGACACCCTCCTGCACGACGGCTTCTTCACCCACGCCGCCCGCACCCCCCACCGCACCGCCCTGCTCACCCAGGACGACCGCATCACCTACCACGACCTCGCCGACCAGGCCCTGCGCATCGCCGCAACCCTGCGGAACCGCGGAACCACCCCGGGCGAACCCGTCGGCGTCACCCTCCCCAAGGGACCGGACCAGATCGCCGCCGTCCTCGGCATCCTGGCCGCCGGAGCCGCCTACGTCCCCGTCGGCGTCGACCAGCCACCCGAACGCCGCAAACGGATGTACCAACGCGCCGGAGTACGAA
>NZ_JBKJFM010000416.1:0-358 GCF_046614825.1 Streptomyces nanhaiensis | reverse complement strand
GCGGCGCGAGCGCTGTCTCGCACCGGGCGATGGATTCCGCGAACACCGGCACGGTGTCCAGGAGGTCCGCGCCCATACCGGCCCATTGCGTCCCCTGTCCGGGGAACACGAACACGGTCTTGCCGGTGTTCTTGGCCTGGCCCTGGACCAGGTGGGTGTGAGGCTGCTCGGTGGCAAGCGCGTCGAGCGCGGCGGCGACGGCATCAGGCGCCTCAGCGAGGACCACGGCGCGGTGTTCGAACAGGGCGCGTCCGTGGACGAGTGTGCCGGCGACGGCCACGGCATCCAGGTCGGGCCGCTGATCGACGTACTCGCGGAGTTGCCGGGCCTGTGCGCGCAGGGCGCCGGCGGTCCGGGC
>NZ_JBKJFM010000415.1:0-379 GCF_046614825.1 Streptomyces nanhaiensis | reverse complement strand
GGATGAAGCACCAGGCGATCGTGGGCAACATCGGGCACTTCGACAACGAGATCGACATGGCCGGGCTGGCGGCGGTGCCGGGGATCGTCAGGGACGAGGTCAAGCCGCAGGTGCACACCTGGACGTTTCCCGACGGTCACGCGGTCATCGTGCTGTCGGAGGGGCGGCTGCTGAACCTGGGCAATGCCACCGGGCATCCGTCGTTCGTGATGTCGAACTCCTTCGCCAACCAGACGATCGCGCAGATCGAGCTGTTCACCAAGCCGGACGCGTATCCGGTGGGGGTGTATGTGCTGCCCAAGCGTCTGGACGAGAAGGTCGCCCGGCTGCATCTGGAGGCGCTGGGGGCGAGGCTGACCGTGCTGCGTCCGGAGCAGGC
>NZ_JBKJFM010000414.1:0-380 GCF_046614825.1 Streptomyces nanhaiensis | reverse complement strand
CCGCCTCCTCACCTCCGCAGCCCACCTCCACACCCACGGCCACACCATCAACTGGCCCATCCCCCACAACCAACCCATCAACCTCCCCACCTACCCCTTCCAACACCAGCGCTACTGGATCAACCCCACCGGCGACAGCCGGATGAACCTCTCCGGCGCGGGTCTCTCGGTCGCAGGCCACCCCCTGCTGGGCGCGGCTGTGGAGCTGGCGGGCACGGACACACACCTGTTCACGGGACGGCTGTCTCTCCAGAGCCACCCCTGGCTGGCGGATCATGCCGTGGCCGGAACCGTGCTGCTGCCCGGCACCGGGTTCCTCGAACTCGCCCTCCAGGCCGGCCACCACGTCGGCTGCGACACCATAGAGGAACTGACCCTCG
>NZ_JBKJFM010000413.1:0-406 GCF_046614825.1 Streptomyces nanhaiensis | reverse complement strand
GAAATCCGCTACGGTGGTGGAAGCGCCGGAAACGGCGCGAGAGGAAAAGGCAGGACCCCGCCGGCCGGGGATCGGAGACCGAAAAGGGATCTGATAGAGTCGGAGACACCGAAGGGAAGCGCCCGGAGGGGCCCCGGAAGGGGTGCCGAAGGAAGCGTCCGTTCCTTGAGAACTCAACAGCGTGCCAAAAGTCAACGCCAGATATGTTGATGCCCCGTCGCTCCTCCGTTTCCGGAGGGGACGGCGAGGTTCCTTTGAAACACACAGCGAGGACGCTGCGCACCGCGGAAACCATTCCTTTCCGCCGGTGCCGCTCTGCGCGATGTGACCCGGGCATACCGGGACAGCATTCACGGAGAGTTTGATCCTGGCTCAGGACGAACGCTGGCGGCGTGCTTAACACATG
>NZ_JBKJFM010000412.1:0-425 GCF_046614825.1 Streptomyces nanhaiensis | reverse complement strand
CATCCCCCGGCCCCACCGAGAACCGCTCACTCACATCCGCGCACGTGTTCAGCGCCGCCCGGTGCGAGACCGCCACCCCCTTGGGCAACCCCGTCGACCCCGACGTATAGATCACATACGCCAGATCGGTGGGCTGCTGAACCTGCTCGGGCGGTGCGGCGCCGGCCGGCACCTCCTCGCCGAGATCGACCCGCAGACAGCGGATGCCCTCGGGCCACGTCCGCCCGGGACCGTCCTCACCGCCGGTGAGCACGATCCGCGCCTGACCGTGGTCGAGCAGGTAGTCCTGTCGCTCGGTGGGGAGTTCGGGGTCGATGGGCAGATACGCGCCCCCCGCCAGCAGCACCCCCAGCGCCGCCACGATCTGCGCCCGCCCCTTGGGCAGCGCCACCCCCACCAACCGGCCCGGCCCCACCCCCAGCTCC
>NZ_JBKJFM010000411.1:0-429 GCF_046614825.1 Streptomyces nanhaiensis | reverse complement strand
GCCGGGTGCGCGGCCGGGCCGGCCGTGCCGACCACCCACACGGTGCAGTCCAGGTCCGTGAAGAGCGGCACGAGCGCCGCGGCCTCCGGGTCCGTTCCGGGGTCGAGGGTGAACACCGCGTCGCGCACGGCGTTCTGGATGGCGGCCCGGACGATGTCCTCACGTCCGGTGAGAACCGGTACCGATACGCCCTCGGCCAGTGCCGCGTCGGCGGGTTCTCCGCCCGGCTCGACCACTCCGACCGGGCGCATCCCGTACTCGGGGTGCTCGTACAGGGCGGTGGTGATGCGCCGCCCCGCCTCTCCGGCGCCGACCACCAGTGCGGAGCGCGGCCTGCGGCGCCCGGCCCGGCGGCACGCCAGGTGGACGGTGCCGCGGGCGGCGCAGGCCAGGGCCGTGTGGACGGCCACCGCGGCCGCCAGGACCGTC
>NZ_JBKJFM010000410.1:0-438 GCF_046614825.1 Streptomyces nanhaiensis | reverse complement strand
GGCGGGGGTGACCACCGAGCTGGGGCAGTCGGTCGGTGCGAAGATCTGCCGGGTCGTGGGCGGGCAGTGCGGCTCCGCCGGTGGCGGGAACGGTGGGGAGGGCGGGCAGCAGCCCGTCGCCGACGGCCCCGGCGACCGAGACCCGGCCGGGGACCCCACCGGCGGCCCCGGCGGGGACGACGGCTCCTCCGGTGACGATCCCGACGCGGACCAGGCCGCCGCGGACGAGCCCTACTCCGAGGGCGAACTGCCCGACTCCCCCGAGGACAAGGAGTACCAGGAGGCCCTGAAGCAGGTCCAGGACCTCGAGGAGGCGCTTGAGGGGGACGAGGAGAAGGCGAAGGAGGCGGCGAAGGAGCTGGCGAAGATCCTGGCCGAGGAGCTGGGGATCACCGATGCGCTGGACTGCATCACCGAGGGGGACGGTGCGGCGTGCAC